>URCT01000052.1 GCA_900546385.1 uncultured Eubacteriales bacterium
ATACAAACGTTAAATTCTAATATTTTATTGACAAGCGCGCAAGAACGCGATATAATAAAACAGTAAGATTATTTTGGCATTTTTTGCAGTATACGGAGATTGATTATGACCAGACGACAGGCCAGAGAAGCAGCCTTATGCTTATTGTTCGACTACAGCTTTCACAGTGAAGAAGCTCCCGAGGAGCTGTTGGAGCTGTACCTTGAGAATTATTATGATGAAAAAGAAAAATGCATTCGTGCCGAGCTTCGCGAAAACAACTATTTCAGCAAGATCTATTTCGGCGTGATTTCCAACCTTGCCGAAATTGACGGAATCATCGAGAAATGCTCCGAAAAATGGAGCAAAAAGCGCATTTCGCGCATTTCGGTATCGGTGCTTCGCATCGCCATTTACGAAATGCTGTATATGGAAGATATTCCGGTGGAGGTTTCCATTAACGAAGCCGTGGAGCTTGCCAAACGCTTTGACACCGAAGACAGCTACACCTTCGTCAACGGAGTTTTGGGTGCGGCGGAAAAGCTGTTGAGAACAGATGTCCGCGAAACGTCGGATACCGAAAACAAAGCCGCATCGACCGAGCCGGAAGCATGAACGGTACACCGCTCTATTTAGGTATCGATACCAGCAACTATACGACAAGCCTTGCGCTCTGCTCCGACGGAAACGTGCTGAAAAGCGTCCGCCGGCTGCTGCCGGTTGGTGAAAAGGCGTGCGGTTTGCGGCAAAGCGATGCGGTCTTTCTGCACACAAAGGCACTTCCGGAGCTTGCCGAAGAGCTGTTTTGCGACACCGCCTACCACGCTTGCGACCTTGCCGCTGTCGGTGTTTCGGCATCTCCGCGCGACGCACAAGGCTCCTATATGCCCTGCTTTCTTGCAGGCATTTCTTTTGCGTCCGCGGTGGCACTCTCAAAAGGGCTTCCGTTATTCCGCTTTTCGCATCAGGCAGGCCACGTCATGGCGGCCATCGCCTCCTGCGGTACGCCGGAACGCTTTAAGCAGGATTTTCTTTCGTTTCATGTATCCGGCGGAACGACCGAGGCACTGTTTGTACAGCATACCGGAAATCCGTTTTCGTTTCGCATTGTCGGCGGCACCAATGACGCAAACGCCGGTCAGATCATCGACCGCGCCGGTGTGCTGATCAATCTGCCGTTTCCCTGCGGAAAGGCTTTGGACGAGCTGTCGCAGCGGTCGCAGAAAAAGCTGCCATATGGTGCAGTAAAAATGAAAGGCGCCTATTTTTCTCTTTCCGGACTGCAAAACAAAGTTGAAGCATATCTTGCCTCCGGCGAAGAGCCGTGCGACTGTGCGGCATTTCTTTTCGGAAGCATTGCGCGGATGCTCACAAAATCGGTGGAAGCACTGCGTGAAAGCTATGGAAATCTGCCGGTGCTGTTTGCCGGCGGCGTGATGTCCAATTCACTCATTCGCGCACAGTTAGGAAAGCTTGCGGATGTGCATTTCGCTTCCCGTGAGCTGTCGAGCGACAATGCCTGCGGCACGGCTTTGTTATGCGAAAAAGCCTTCGAAAATAAGGCCTATCATGATCCTTGCCGGTCTTAACGGAGAGGAGTGTTTGTTTGAACCCCAGTATCCCGATTTTAAGCGTCAGCCAACTCAACGACTATGTCAAGGGCTTGATCGACGCTTCAACATTTTTGTCCCGTGTGCATATTCGCGGTGAAATCACCAACTTCACGAACCACTATAAGACCGGGCATTTTTATTTCACCTTAAAAGACGACCGCTCGCTGTTGAAAGTGGTTATGTTTGCGTCCAACGCCTCCAAAATCCGCTTTACGCCCGAAAACAATATGGAGGTGCTTGTCACAGGCCGCATTTCCGTTTTTCCGCGCGACGGTGTATATCAGCTATACGCCGAAAGCATGGAGCCTCTCGGAAAAGGCGCGCTGTATGCGGCTTTTGAACAGCTAAAGGCGCGTTTGGAAGCCAAAGGCTATTTTGATCCCGCACACAAAAAGCCATTACCGCCGTTTCCGAAGAAGATCGGCATTATCACCTCGCCCATCGGCGCGGCGGTGGCCGATATGAAAAACATTCTCTCGCGCCGCTATCCGCTCATCGAAATTGTCATCTATCCGGCACTTGTGCAGGGCGAAGGCGCACCGCAGGACCTCTGCCGCGGTTTGGAATATTTTGACGCGTGCGGTGATATTGACATCATCCTTCTCGGCCGCGGCGGCGGATCGTTAGAGGATTTATGGGCCTTTAACGATGAACGCTTGGCGCGTGCGATATACCAGTGCCGCACGCCGGTTATATCCGCTGTCGGGCACGAAACGGATTTCACCATCTGTGACTTTGTGGCGGATTTACGTGCACCGACACCGTCTGCCGCCGCAGAACTCGCCGTTCCGGAAAAGAACGACCTTTTGGCGGCCTTGGAAGCGTATTCGGTCCGACTGCAAAACGCCGCACATCGCTTAACCGAGCGAAAACGCGATGCTCTTGCGGCGCTTTCCGGCAAAAAATGCTTTACGTCTCCGCTCTATCTCACAGAGCGGTTAAATGACGAATTAGCCGCCCTTGACAGGCGCATTTCCGTAAGCACGGAACACAAGCTTGCTTCCGACAAACAGCGTCTTGCCGCCGTTTCTGCGCGGCTGGCCGCACTCAACCCCATGAATGTTCTTGCGCGCGGTTATGCGGCTGTTTTTGATGAGAACCGCAACGTCATCGACACCGTTCAAAAAGTCTCGGTGCAGGACAAATTAACGCTTTCGCTTTCCGACGGCACCTTAGATGTTACGGTAGAGGCCGTCCGCAAAGCATCTGATTGATAAAGGAGAACCGCTATGCCAGCTAAAAAGAATCCTGAAGCCGCTGTTGAAAAGAAGGAGCTTTCGTTTGAAGAATCGCTTGCACGTTTGACGCGTATTGCCGAGATTTTGGAAAACGAGACGCCGTCTCTCGAGCAAGCTCTCTCGCTCTATGAAGAAGGTGCGGCACTGCTCAAAAACAGCACGCAAAAGCTGAAAGATGCCGAAACAAAAATCACACTGCTTACCAAAGACGCATAACGACAGAACTGCTTGCAGAAAGGCTTTTATAACCATGACTTCTCCCAATACGACCCAATCTTTTGAACTGTTAAATGAAAAACTGCATACCGCCGCGCTTCTTACGGAAAACTATCTGAAAACACGCATGGACATGGTTTTCCGCAACCCATCAACCGCAAGCGCACAAGACGCGGTTCGTCCGCTTTTCGATTCGTTTGCATACAGCCTATTTGCCGGCGGCAAACGCCTGCGGCCGTTTTTGGTTCTTGAATTCTGCAAGCTTTGCGGCGGTGAAGCCGAAAAAGCACTGCCCTTTGCGGCTGCCATTGAAATGGTGCACACCTTTTCGCTTATTCACGACGATTTGCCGTGCATGGACAACGATGATCTCCGCCGCGGCAAACCGACCAACCACAAGGTATTCGGAGAAGCGTGCGCACTGCTTGCCGGCGACGCTTTAGCGTTTTATGCGCTTGAAACGGCCGCCGATTGCGACCTTCCGGCACAGACAAAGTTAAGCGCCGTACAGCTGCTCACGCGCGGTGCCGGTGTTTGCGGTATGATCGCCGGTCAACAGATCGATATGTGGGCGGAAACGCATCCATGCGATACAGAAATGCTGACGCTGCTGCAGGAAAAAAAGACCGGCGCGCTCTTTGAAACAGCCGTGCTTCTCGGCTGTCTTGCCGCAGGCGTTCCGGAAGACAGTGACAAAGCGCGTTTTGCCAAGGACTATGCGAAGCATATCGGCCTTGCCTTTCAGATCACCGATGATTTGCTCGACGAATGCGGCGATGCCGCGCTTTTGGGCAAAAACACCGGCAGTGACAAACAAAACGGAAAAACCACGTTTGTCTCGCTTCTCGGCATTGAGGGTGCGAAAGAACGTGCCGCCAAAGAAGCAGCTCTCGCCGTGCAGGCATTAGATACGTTTGAAACAGCGGACACGGGCGTTTTATCTGCTTTGGCTGACTACATACTTTGCAGAAAAAACTGATCTTTTGATTTTTTTGATGAAACGGATGTGTATAGCTTTATGTATTCTCTTGCGGCTCTCGGCTCGAATTTCCCGTTGATGATGGCCTTTTGTGCCTGGTTTACGGCACAGCTTATCAAATTTATTCTTACGTTCTTCGTGTGCCGCGAAAATCTGACGGCAAAAACGCTTCTTTCCTCCGGCGGTATGCCCTCCTCACATACGGCAACCGTTTGTGCTTTAAGCACATCGGTAGCCATTCTCGAAGGCCTTGCTTCCCCGCTTTTCGCCGCCTGTGTGGTTCTCAGCTTTATTGTCATGTATGACGCGATGGGCGTGCGCCGCAGTGCAGGCGAACAGGCAAAAACGCTCAATCAGATCATTTCGCACCTGTTTTCGGAAAACCAGATTCCGATCGATATGACGGTACGCGAAATATTCGGACACACGCCGTTCCAGGTGCTTATGGGTGCGCTTTTGGGCATCGCTCTGCCGTTGGTTTTCCGCGTTGTTTTCTAGTTTTTTCGCTTAAGACACGCCGTTTAATAACAATTTGAAAATATTATGTTGATTTGAAAAAAAGTCTTGCATTTTTCAAAAAAATATGCTATACTGCATTTGTTGTTAAACAAGCCGGAATGATGGAATTGGCAGACGTGCTGGACTCAAAATCCAGTGGTGGCGACACCGTGCGGGTTCGACCCCCGCTTCCGGCACCAAACGAAAATCCTGCACATTTGTGCAGGATTTTTTACATCGTACAAGCTTACAAAAATTGCATTCAGTTTACTTTTCGGAGAGCGATGAAATGAACCGAACCATCAACACCCAAGTGGTCTATCTTCCGCAAAAACTGCAAAACGCACTCGAAAACATCAAAACGTATTCTCTGACAGTTTTGGAAGCGCCGTCCGGTTTCGGAAAAACGACGGCTTTGGAGGCTTTTTTCGAGCAAAAAGACTTTGCCGCTGTGCCGGTTTTTAAGCATACGTTTTTTTCGGATTCCCTTGCGGAATACTGGCAATGGTTTTGCAAAACGCTTTCCGACATTGACCCATTCAATGCGACAGCTTTGCGCGGCGTTCAAACGCCGTGTGCCGATAACATGGCATTTCTTCATGAAATGCTTAGCGACGTGGAGTGTCCGAGCGAAGCCTACATCGTTTTTGACAACCTTTGTGCGCCGGAAAGCACAATCGAAACGCTCATCACAGCATTATCCTGCAATCTGCCGCAGCAGCTGCACATTGTTCTTTCGGTGCAGGCTGTCGGCACCGGCAGTAATCTTGCCATCGCCGCCAGCGGAAAAGCTTTTTTTCTCGATGCTTCCGATTTTGCCTTTTCCGAAAAAGACTGTCAAGCCTATTTTGCCGCGGCAGGCTTAATCCTCACGCCAAGCGAAACCGAAGAGCTGTATGCCATCACCGGCGGCTGGATCTTTGCGGTGTATTTGCAGCTGCTCTTTTTCGCCAAAAACAGACGCTTTGAGAAAGGCATTCTGAATAACCTCATCGAAAAGGCTTTTTTCAGCCGCTTAACACAAACCGAAAAAGCCTTCTACTTAGCTCTTACGCCGTTAAACAGCTTTACGGTGCGGCAGGCGGTCGATATCGGCGGCTGTGACACCGATTTTGTTCATACACACCTTTGCGGCGGCTTTATCCACTATGACAGCAAAAAATCCTTTTACTATTTTCACAATCTCCTGCACGAATACCTTAGGGAGGTTTTTGATTGCCTGGATAAGCCGCTGAAGCGTCGGTATTACCAAACCGCAGCCGCATGGGAGGAGCAATACGGCGAAAAAATCAACGCCATTCGTTTATACTATCTTGCGGAAGATTATGAGCGTATTTTTTCCATGCCGCATACAAGCTACGACCTTTCCGACATCGGCGATGCCAACACACGGACAATGATTTTCGATATATTGGACAAGACGCCGTATGAGGTAAAGCTGTGTCACTGCGAGAGCATGGTGCCGCTTGCGTTCATTTTATTCTGCATCGGCGAAATTCCGAAATTAGTGGAGACGATCGAAGAGATTCGCGTCTTAGTCGAGCAAAGTACGCTTCCCGAAGCCCGGAAAAAGGCGGTTTTAGGTGAAACGGAGCTGTTGCTCTCGTTTACCGCCTTTAACGATATTGCCGCCATGAGCCGTTACCACCGCAAAGCCTTAGAGCTTTTAGGTGGAAAAGAAAGCTTTATTCATTTGCGCAGCACCTGGACCTTCGGTTCACCGTCGATTGTATGTTTATATCACCGCACACCCGGCAGCCTTCAACACGAAACCGCTCTGATGGACGAATGTATGCCGGTCTATTACACGCTTACCGGCGGCCACGGAAGTGGTTCGGAATACGCCATGCGAGCTGAAGCTCTGTATTTATGCGGCAGCTTCGACGAAGCCGAAAAAAACGCGCATCGTGCTATATTTGAAGCACAGAGCAAGAAGCAAAACAGTGTTGTGCAAAGCGCAAAATTTGTGCTTGCCGCCATTACCCTTGCGCAAGGCAATGCGGAAAAGCTGTTTGACACGCTGATATCCCTTTCGGAAAGCGCGGACAACGAAGAGGATATGTGCCGCTACACACTTGATTTGATTTTCGGCTATATTTATGCGTTTTCGCACCGTACCGACAAGGTTTGCGCATGGTTGGCGGACGGCGATATAACCGAAACGCGGCTTGCCGCCATGACGATTCCGTTCGCGCAGATCGTATACGCCAAAGTGCTTTTGGAGCGCAAAGAATATCTGAAGCTGTTGGCATACTGTCCGTTTGCGCGCGGCTGCGCCGAAGCCGGGCACACAGTTCTGCCGCAAATCTACTTTTATGTGTTTGAAGCCTGCGCCTCTACGGCTCTCGGTGACAGCACAGCTGCCGAAGAAGCTCTCAAAAAAGCCTTTGCGCTGTCTCGTGACGATGAAATCGTGATGCCCTTTGCACAGTGCTTTTCCGGCATAGAGCCGCTTTTGGAAGCGTTTCCGGAGGATGAAATGCTTCGAAATATCCGGCAAAGGGGTGCAGATTTTGAAAAGGCCATGACACAAATCGGCTCAGGCAAAGCCAAGCTTTCACCGCGTGAAGCGGAAGTTGCGGAACTGATCCGTCAAGGCTTTACCAACAAGCAGATTGCCGCACGGTTATACATATCGCTTTCGACCGTCAAAATGACGGTCAGCAACATTTTCGAAAAAACCGGCGTCAAGTCGCGCGCCCAGCTTTCCGATATTTTTCCAAATAAATAGCCACTGGCCAAATTGACATTTTTCTCTCTTCTGATATAATGATAGTATAACGCACCAGCGTTTATCGTTCTATCCGAAGGGAGAATTTTTATGCGAAGAAAGCTCATAGCGGTTATACTCACGTTTGCCATGGTTCTTTCACCGCTAAATATGTTTACGCTTCCGGCAAGTGCCGCCGCCAACAAGCCCGATGTGCTGCGCAGCATTTTCGGCAACCTCGATGAGGTCGCGCCGGAGGAAAAGGCTTTGGATCTGCCTTACCGCGACGGCACGGTACTGTCCGATGTGCGTGAAGCACTGGGGCTTACGGCCGCCGATTCGTTTATTCTCGGTGAAAGTGCTTTTGCCTCCGACGATCTTGAACTCAAAAGCGTAAATGCGTATACGCTGCCGGCAGTCGCTGTCACGCTTAACGGAAAACGGTATCCGTTAAACGGCGATTTCAAGCTTCTCAGCGCAGCTGAAGGCGATTTCAACGGCAACGGTAAAAAGAGCGAGCTTGCACTTCTTGCAGCTGCCAAGACAACGGATAACCGTTCTCTGTTGCTCGTGTGCACAGCCTCTGCCGCCGAACGGGACGGAATTCTTACGCCGATCATCGCGCTTTACAGCGGAACGTCTGCTTTTTATAACGATACCAAGCAATTTGCCAATACAATGGAAATTGTCTGCGCTGATGTCAACGGCGACGGCTTCGACGAAATCGTCACCGCCACGCCGACAAGCGGATTTGATACGTCCAGCAACGACGGATACGGCTTTGACCGTCATGGCGGAGCCTATCTTTGGAGCTTAAACGGCGAAAGCAATGCATCCGACGCATGGAAATCTGCCGACGGTTGGAAACAAACGCCGGAAACGTTCGGCGTCGGCCTTACCGTATCCTACGGCGACCACTGCTATCTCGGCGCACCCGGCACAACGGCCGCTCTTGCCGCAGGCGATGTTGACGGCGACGGATACGATGACCTTGTCACGGCATTTTCGACCACCAAAGCACAATATAACGCGAACTACGCAAGCAACCAGTTTTCGGTTTACTATATCGGCGGCGCACCGACGGTTTCTGAGATGATGCTCAAACGAAGCGCACTCATGCGCTTTGTTGACGGCACGGTTAAGGATGAGCTGTATTTAAGCGCTTCTTCCGGCGATGCAGCGGGCTTTGATGTGGCAATTTGCGACATTGACGAAACTGGAAAACCGACCATTTTCCTTTCGTTCAAGCAAACGGTTCATCATTGGAGTGCCATGTCCGGCACAAAAATGTTTACGCCGAGCTACTATCTGTATTCCTTTGACATGAAAAAGGACTCTCTCAATTTCACGGCTTCGCTTATCTACCGCGGCGGCATTTATCACCACGGTTGGATGGCAGGCGGCATCAATGACACGCTCGGCTATGTGTACCGCACCGACCCGGTCGACTGTGCGCCCGGGAGAATCGGGGTCTTAAAGGGCGATTTCGGCCTGTCAAACGGCAAAACCGGCTATCTTTCCTCCGGAACGATTGTGGCCGATCAACGCCTTCTTTCGTTTGTCCGTTATCCGGACGGCAATGCTTATCGCTATGAAATCGCAAACAACGGCTGCTACACCGGCACATGGGGCATGGAACGCGATGACAACGGGCAAGGCTTCGCCGATGACGACTGCGTTTTCTACCGCAATGGGATTAACGTTACGGACATAAAGACCGCAAACGTGCGGTTTGATGGCACCCGGTACGAAGATGCCGCACTCATTTCGGCGTACACCGACGACGGCTATCGCGTTTATGCTCTCACACCAAACGGCAGCCGCTACGACATTACCGAACAATTTGAAAATGATGCGGCTTATGCAGTCATTTCCATGCCGGACACCGACAACGATTCGATCCTTCTCAAGTATAACAAGCACCGCTTTTTCTGGGCCGATCCGGTCATTCTTGCGGCTCTTGCTTCCCCGCCCTATTTCGATTCGCTTCCGAACGACATGTACACCAACAGTCAGACGACCTACGGAAAGAGTCTAACGTCTTCCACCGGCAAATCCGAAACTTATACCGTTTCGGCAGGCTCTTACATTTCGACCGAGATCAAAGCCGGCGGCGGTGGTGTCAGCGGCGTGTTCGAAGCGGAATCCGAAGCGATGCGGCGTTCCTCATCCGAACAAGAGCGCGTAACCGAAGTGACCTATTCGCAAAGCTTTTCCGCAAGCGGCGGCGGTGACACAGTCGTGCTTTCGACGGTTGCTTATGACGCTTACGCCTACACGGCCTACTATCCCGGCGAAAACGGCGCGCTTGCTTCTTCGCCGTACATCGTCTATATACCGCGCGGCGGTTCGGATGCCATTAAAATTGCCAGCCTTACCTACGAGGATTATCAGAGCTTTTGCACCTATGCAAACGGTGCACTGCCGGATCTTACCGATGTCTTTACGCATACGGTCGGCAAGCCGGAAACCTATCTTCACACGACGCCCTCCGGTTCTCATGTGTTGACCGGAAGTGTTCTTTCGCACAACAAACTCGCCGGTTTCCCGACCGACACAAGCAGTCAAACGCAATCGATCGAGATCACCGAAGAAACGAACGAGACCACGTCCTCCGGTTCTTCCGTCAGCGTAAAGCTCGGAGGAGGCTTTGAAGCCGAAGCGGACGACATTTTCGGCCTTGTGAACACCGGATCCAAAATCACGGTCGGACAAACCACCGAAAAGGAATACGAATGTGCCAAAATTCAAACCAAAGCCGTCGGTACCAGCCTTGAAGGCACGGTTTTCGGACAAGGCGACGGTATGAACACAAGCGGCGGCCAAGACGAAAGAGCCTATTTCAACTGGCGTTTGGTTCACTACATATACGATTCAAAAGACGGAAGTGATTCCAAACAGTTCCCGGTGGTGACCTACATCACCTCGGGCGTTATCCAGCCGAGCGGCGTTGTTCCGACGTCTCTCGCGGTAACACCGGCAAAAATGTCGGTGGAACAGGTCGGTCCGAAAACCGTCGGCTATGTCAACGAAGTCGGCTTTACGGCTTCAATTGCCGGTGTTACGCGCGAAGCCTACACCGCTCTTGAAAACGCTCCTCTCGGCATGACCTTGAATACCGGCGGCGGAAACATCGGCACCAGCGGCAGCTATCCGTTCGGCATCCGCATCAACAGCAACGTTAAGCCCGGCACCTATGAGCTGTATTTGAATGTCGGCGGCGTTCGTTCCAATCCGTTCACCGTTGTGGTGGAGGAATATACCGACCCGATTTGGATAGAAGCAGACAAAGCCGAAATCGATTTCGGTTCGATGCGATACAACTATGTCGGCACACCGACTGTCGCCGCACAAACTGTGACGATAAGCAACATTCATACCGAGCAAATCCGCAATCTTGCGGCAACGCTTGATGAAAACAGCGATTTTGAAATCACCGAAGATCTCTCCGCAAACCTTTTATATGCCAAAGACTTGGCTAATTCTTCGGCAACCGTCAAGGTCGCGCCGAAACGCGGCTTGTCGCTCGGCAAGCATACCGGTACTTTGAAGGTGTCGAACGGCGTTACCTCCGCGTTTGTTTCCCTTTCGTACACCGTTACCGAACCGACCATGCCGCAAGCGCCCTCATTCCAATACTATCAAACCGAAACGCCCAATCCCATTCGACTGCAAATCAACGCACCGGAGGATGACGGCGGCGGTCAGATGCTATACTATCTGTACACCGTTCAGGGACACGAGAATTATGTCGAAAACGGCATTCAGATTTGGAAAAAATCCTATAACACCACACAGAGCGGCAACAGCTTTACGCTGTTTCTGCCGGAAGAACTGACGATCGGCGAAAGCTACACCATCGGTGTGAAAGCAAGAACCACCGTCGGTGAAAGCGAAGCCGCATGGCACACCTTCACAGTAAGTGAAGAACCGGGCGACCCGGATCCCGTCAAGAATATCAAGCTGTATCCCGGCGACGGCAGTATTACCGTCACTTGGGACGCGCCCGATTCCTGGGGCGAAAATAAGTTCTATCCGCAAATTCCTTCGGCTGAAAAGAACTATAAGGTCTATGTCGTCGAAAAAGGCAACTCCACAAGCAAATACTATGTCAATGTCGGCTTTGATGAAGAGCACGAATGGAAAGGCATCGGCCTTGAAAACGGCAAGGAATATGAGATCACGGTTTACAGTGCGACGCTGCACCGCATGACACCGAGCGACGTCCTTACCTTCACGCCGTCCAAAACGGTTATCACACCGTCACGCCCGACGGCTTTCAAGGCCTATATGAGCTACAAAACCGCAGAGCTTTCTTGGAATGCCCCCTGCTATACCGGCGATGAAGCCGTTTCGTATCAAGTATCCAAAGACGGCACAAATTGGGTCGATGTAACGGCTGCCGCCGACGGTACGGCGTCCTATACCTTTGAAGGTCTTACGACCAACCGGGAATACGAGTTCCGCGTGCGTGCCGTCAATTCCGCCGGTGTCGGTGAAAGCGCTTCCCTCACCGCCCTTGCGCCCTCCAATCTCGACGCGCCCACCAATTATGATGTCATCCGCGGCTATGAGCAATTAGAATATGTTTGGGATCCTTCGGAGGATGCATCCGTCACCGGCTGTGAAGTCAAGATCGACGACGGCGAATGGCAAGCCATCGATCCGATTCTCTTTGACGGTAAGCTGCATTACATCTTTACAGGCCTTGAAAATGAACGCGCCTACGACATTTATGTCCGCTTTGTCAACCACGAGGGTGGCGGAAAAACGTTGAAATGCACGCGAAAGCCAAGCTCACGTGCGCCGCTGCCGCCCATCAATCCGCGTGTAGAGCCTCGAAACGGCGGTATCCAGTTCTATGCAGAAAAACATAATCCCGACGACACGCTTATATACAAGGTGGATAACCGCTACAGTTGGTGGTATTTTGACGGTGAGACGCGCTTAAACGGCTTTGAAAACGGAAAAGAATACACGGTTGGCATTGCTACCAGCGGAAAAGATGAATACGGCTTCGAAGTCAAAACGACTGTATACTTAACCGTTACGCCGGATGCAAGCATTCCCGATCCGCCCTCCGAACCGATCATCAACGCCTATATCGGCGAAGAGCTTGTCCGCATCGTCTGGAACGTTGAAAGCGACGGCGGCTCTCCGATAACGGCCTACCAAGTGAGCGTGAACGACGGCGAGCCGATCCGCTTGCCGGCAACTGAAAACGCGATGACGATTTCCCGTTCCGAAGCGAATGAATACGGTTATATTTATGTTAAAGTCTCGGCAATCAATGCGGTCGGAACCACAGACCGGGAGGACAGCATTCACGTTTCCGGCGTTTTGGAAGGCCGCAGCAATCTCCTGTTGGAAAGCGCCCGAAGTGATACCTACCGTGCGCCGTATCGGTTAACGGACATAGGATATATCGGTGTTGACGACGACGGCAATCCGATAAAGGAAATCATGGACATCAGCAACAATGCAACATGGACTATGACCTCCGACAGCGACAAAATCACCTGGGACGAAGAAAACCGGTGTCTTGCCGTAGATAAGAGCCTTTCGGACGGTATCTATACAGCCACCGTCACGGCCGAATATCAAGGTGTTTACCACGAAAAAACAGTTGTTGTAACAGTCGGTGCGACCATCAAGATACGCGACGTACACTATGCTACTGACAGCCTTTCGATCAAGCTTGATTTTCCGGAAAAAGCCGGCGAAAAGCTTCTCTTTATCGCTCTGTACGATTCTTCCGACCGATTCGTTCAATCGATTTTCCGCAAGGTTTCCAAAGAGACGCTTTCCGACGGAATGGTTACGGTTACACTCGATACGCCGAAAGCAGCAACTGCAAAGATCCTGCTTCTTGACGGAACAACAAGCTTACAGCCGTTATGTGAAAGCGCTTCTGTAGCTCTTACCGACTAACATATACCAAAAGCCGAAGACTCCACGGTCTTCGGCTTTTCATAACTTTGTTGATTTTCATGGCTGTTTATGGTATACTATATACAGAGAACCGTTTTGGAGGTGTATCATGAACAAAAGAGTCCTTAAAGAGCAGATCGGTATGTTATTCGGCACGTTTGTGCTGGCTGTCAGCATCAATGTATTTTTGACGCCCAACAAAGTATCTGCCGGCGGTGTTTCATCCCTTGGAACAATTCTTCTGTATTTATTCGGTATGAAGCTGTCGCTTACCAACCTTGCGGCAAATGTTCTTCTTTTCTTTATCTCATTCGTAATTTCTGACATTTCTAATCTCCTATCATTTTCACGCAATAGATAACTGTCCGCAGGCATCCCGTAGACAGTTACATAATAAACCAGTAAATAGTGTATCACAAGTCCTCTCTGACAGCAAATCTTTTATAAAAAGTTTTTCCAAAAATATACTTTCTATTCATGAATTGGTGTAATTACAATCTTCTCCGGCTTTACATCCGACTTTCTTGTCACAATATCCTCAATCTGGGCACGGTTCGCATCCGTAAGCTCCTCTGCATTTACAACAACATCTGCACTATCTTCCCCCAGACTTACTACTGCCTCTGAAAATCCTTTTGTTGCCATCAATGTCTCAATTTCCATCTCCGTCTCTGATTGTTTTGTAAGCTCCACCATCTGTGCAACTGCATCTAACTTTTCCTCTTCACTGAGCTCTGTATTGTCTATGATCGACTGCAGTGTTTCTTTATTCTGGGCACGCACCTGTTCTCTTGTAACTTTTGCCTGGGCTACCGTAGTCTGGGCTGAACCATTTGTGAGAACCGCCTCTCCAGGTGTTCCTTCTGTTTCAGAATCATTACTTTCAATTTCTTCGCTTCCTGCTTCTGTATCTTCCTGTGAAATATCTAAAAGTTCCTGGTTTGTAAGATCTGCATTAGCTTCTTTTGTTCCTTTCGCATTCTCGCCAAACAGACGTCCCGTGTAGTTCAGATATCCTGCTGCCGCGATCATAACCGCAAGTGCCACAATGATCAACTGGTTTTTCTTCACTTTCCCTTTCATTAAGATAAACCTCCTTTTATGTAGGCGCACGTTTCATTATTTTTATCTTATGCGCTTCTACACCAAATAATGCCTGCACCGCTTCTGTCAGATTCTTCGCGACAACTGCATTCCCACCTCCATCTGCTATTACAAGAATGCCCTCCACTTCCGGTGCATTTTCTTTACTTACATATGGGGTCTGCGTTCCGTCTGTCCCCTGACTGTACACGGTCGTTTTATCCAGAGATTTCTCTTCACTTTCTCTTGTCTCTCCCTGGTTGCCTGCTTCCTTCGTCGTCTGATGTGTGCTTTGCTGATCTTTTTCAACCACCTTCTGTCCTGTAGACTTTAATGTGATCATCACCGTCACCTTTCCCGCCCCATCTACGACGCCAAGTGTCTGCGCTGTCTTTTGTTCCAGATATTTTTCATAGTCTGCCATAGAATCTGTCTCATACGTCTCTCCTTTCCCGGATTTCCCGTCAAGCTTTGTATCCTTATCCACCTCCCCTGTCTTCGGAACCGGAACCGCAACTACAAGAAGCAGCAGTCCACACAGGAATAAAATGGCTAATCTTGTTCTTTTCTGACCACGATCCGCCTGTTTTATCTTCCTTGTGTATCCCACGATCCTTTCCTTCCACTCCTGCCAATTATTGTCCAATTCCGATTTCCTCCCGTTTTATAGAATCCGACATCCGCTCTATTTCTTTCTCATATTGCTGATACACTTCCCTTTGATAAAATTGCTCTGCTTTCAGTCCTTTCAACGCCGCAACAGGGGATAGTGCAAGCAGGATCAGGACAAGTCCACAGAAAAAACGAATATATTTTTCATAATCCTTTCCCGGAATCACCTGCAGAACTGCACTCATAACGAGAAGCATTGAAATGATTTTTTGTATCCATTGTGTAAGCATCCGGCAGATTCCTCCTCTCTCCTCTGAAACCTTAAGATGTTACAGCCACCACAAGTGCAATGCTTAAGACAAACAACAGTGTTGTGGATGCTATTACCTTCACCATAAGCTGATAACCGGAACTAACTCCAGATATGCATGTTGTAATTCTCCGGTCAGAAACCGGTTGGACTAATGCCGCCACAAGTTGGTACAAAAATGCCAATATCAGAAATTCCACCAGTGGAATAAGTGCCAGGACAGCTATAAAAATCATTCCTGCTACACCGATTCCATTCTTAAGCAGTACTGCAACTCCTAATGCAACATCCATTGTACCTCCGGCAACATCTCCGATCCACGGAACCGCCTCCAGTGTTCGTCCTGCAGCAGTCATTTTCAAAGAATCAATTGCCGGATTCAAAAATCCCCGGATCAGACTAATCCCACTCACAGCGGCAATCATACTTTTCAGACTCCATTGGATACATTTTTCCAGAAGTTCTGCAAATTCTGAGAAAAGATCTTCTCCGGTCAGGCAGGATAAGACCCTCACCATCCCGTAGATCTTCACAGCCGGTAAAAGAAAGTGAAGTACAAGCAGTTCCACCAGATAGATCAGGAACAGTATTGTATTATAAAACATCAACGCCGAACTGCTCTTTCCGGTAAATGCAACCGCCAGAAAGAAACTTGGGCAAAACACCTGCATCAATTGGACAAGCTCTCCTGTTTTTTCTTCGGCATATAAATTCATCGATTGATATGCTTCCAGACAGATTGCGATCACAACAAGATACAAAATATAAAAACCCGCTTCCGCTGTCTGTCTATTTTGAAAGATACTTGTAAAATTCGAGAAAAATGCAGCCGCCACTGTAATCAGCAGCAAGCGCGCCAGATTCTTCCTTCCTTTCTGAAAAACAGAGAACACCTGTCCTGAAAAAAACTCAAGAAATCTTTCTCCCAATTCCTTCGTATTTCCGCTGATCAGCATCTCTATAAGATCACGAAACCGAACTTTTTCTCCCAGTTCTGTCTCTCCTGATAACTGATCGATCTGTCTGAAATCAAATTCATCCAGCAGACTTTCTTCCATTTGTTCCAGCTCATCCTCCAACATCCCGGAATGATCTTCTGTTTCCTTTTCCTCCGCTGTACCATGCTCTGCTGCATACACGCTGCCACATCCTGTCACAACCGTAAATAAAAACACAAAACAGAAGAGCTTTTTCCAAAAATATTTTTCCCTTTTCATATCAGAAAATCTCCGATTAGTTCCAGCAGCGCAAGAAGTACCGGCATTCCTATCGCAAGGATCGTCAACTTTGTAAAAATCTCAATCTGTACAGCAATATTCTGATACCCTGCATCTTTACAGATTCCGGATGCAAATTCAGCCACATAAGTCACACCGGCCATTTTCAACAGAATACTCATCTGTCCGGCATCCAGTTTTATATAATCTGCAATTTTCTTTACTGTCTGCACAAAGATTTCAAGTCGTGAAAGCATACAAAGAAATAAAAACAGGCTGACTGCAAGACTTACATAAATGCCATATTCACTTTTCCCACTTTTAAACTGCAAAGCAAGTAATGTTCCAACGACACCAAAAAGTGCGATTTGTATACTGTTCAATTCTGTTCCGCCCTCCTTAAAGAGAAAACAATTGCCGGATCGAAGAAAATAAGTCATAAATCGCCGGGAGAACCCAGGATAATACAAGAATCAGCCCTGCAAGACTTGTCAGGAATGCCTGTTCCTCTCTGCCGCTA
>URCT01000053.1 GCA_900546385.1 uncultured Eubacteriales bacterium
GCAGGTGCTTGAGCTTGACGAAACCAAAGCCAAGCGCATCCGCTTCAACGAAGTGACCGAAAGTGCCGTCCAAGCCGCCGTCCAAAATCCGGGAAATTTGGATATGAACCTCGTGGATGCCCAACAGACGCGCCGCATTCTCGACCGCATCGTGGGCTATCAGCTCAGCCCGATCCTTTGGAAAAAGATCAAAAGCGGTCTTTCCGCCGGCCGTGTGCAGTCGGTGGCCACGCGCCTTATCGTTGACCGCGAAAACGAGATCCGCGCCTTCAAGGCCGAAGAATACTGGACCATCGACGCCATGTTGAAAACCGCCGACGGAAAAAGTTTCAAGGCGACCTATCTCACAAGCGCACGCAACAAATTCGAGCTTTCCGACAAGGAAAAAGCCGATGCCGTGCTGGAAAAGATCACCGGAAAGCCGTTTACGGTCAAGGAGCTCAAAAAATCGGTGCGCTATAAAAATCCCGCGCCGCCCTTTATCACCTCCACGCTCCAACAGGAGGCCTACCGCCGTCTCGGCTTCTCCTCTGCCAAAACCATGAAGACCGCTCAAGAGCTGTATGAAGGCATTTCGATGGGAACCGACGGCACGCACGGTGTCATCACCTATATGCGTACCGACTCGCTGCACATTTCCAAGGGTGCCGCCGACAGTGCCGAGGAATATATCAAATCGACCTATGGCGCAGACTACTATCCCGAAAAGCGCCGCTTCTACAAATCGCGCAACGGCGCCCAAGACGCGCATGAAGCCATTCGTCCGTCCGATATGAGCTATCCGCCCAAATACATTCGGGAATATCTTACCAACGACCAGTATAAACTGTATCGGCTGATTTGGGACAGATTCTTAGCCAGCCAGATGGCCTCCGCCGTTCTCGATACCGTCACCATCGATACCGAATGCGGCGGCGTTCCCTTCCGTTCGTCCGGCTATACCATCCGCTTTATGGGCTACATGGCTCTCTACGACTACAAGACCGACGAGAAGAACGAGGACGACAGCGAAAAAGACAACATTCTGCCGGCTGTCGAAAAGGGCGATGCGCTCGAATGCACGGAGATTTCGCCCTTGCAGCACTTCACGCAGCCGCCGGCACGCTATTCCGAAGGCACGCTCGTCAAGGCACTCGAAGAGCGCGGTCTCGGCCGTCCGAGCACCTTCGCTTCGACGGTTACCACCATCATTCAGCGCGGCTACGTCGAGCGCGAAGCCAAAACGCTTGTGCCCACGCCGCTCGGAGAAATCACCACCAAGCTGATGTGCGACAACTTTGCCGAAATCGTCGATTACGGCTTTACCGCCGGCATGGAGGAATCGCTCGACGAGATCGAAAACGGCGAAAAGAAGATGCTTGACGTTCTGCGTCCGTTCTATGCCGATTTTGAAAAGGAAGTCGACGACGCGTTCAAGAACATCGACCGCGAAAGCTACAAGCTGCCGGTGGTGGAAACCGATATCGTCTGCGAAAAGTGCGGCAGCCGCATGGTCATCAAGAGCGGCCGCTTCGGCAAATTCGCCGCCTGCCCGAATTATCCCGCATGCCGCAATACCAAGGCACTCGATAAGGACGGCAATCCCATCACCAAGGAAGAGAAGGAAGCAAGCGTCACACCCGCGCCGGACGATGTCAAATGCGACGTCTGCGGCGGCCCGATGGTCATCCGCAGCGGCCGATACGGCAAATTCTATGCCTGCGCTTCGTATCCGAAATGCAACGGCACCAAGCCCATCGCGCAAGAGCTTGACATTCCCTGCCCGCTCTGCGGCTCCAAGCTTGCGCTTCGCTACGGCAAGCGGCGCGCCGCGTTCTACAGCTGCACCGCCTATCCGAAGTGCAAATTCGCCACCAACGACACGCCGACCGACAAGAAATGCCCCGTCTGCGGCGGTATGCTCTTGCAAAAGCGCGGCAAAGAAAATGTTTTCGTCTGCTATAACAAAGACTGCGCCTACAACGCAAAGCCCAAAAAGGCCAAGGAAACCAAAGCGAAATAACAAGCGGAAACGCCACGAACATCCACGGAAAGGAATCAAACATGAATATCATAATCGACTGCATGAGCGGCGACAACGCGCCGGAGGAGATCGTCAAGGGTGCGCTCGACGGCGCAGCCAAATACGGCGTAACGCCGGTTTTGGTCGGCGAAGAAGCGGTCATCCGCGCCGTCGCTCAAAAGAACGGCCTGTCTTTAGACGGCGCAAAAATCGTCCATGCACCCGGACCGCACATCACCATGGAGGACGCGCCGGGCGACGTGATGAACGCCGAAAAAGCGCAAAGTTCCATGGCGGTCGCGCTTGACCTGTTAAAAAGCGGCGAAGGCGACGCGCTCGTCAGTGCCGGAAACACCGGCGCATTACTTACCGGCGCAACCTTGAAAATCCGCCGCATCAAAGGCGTTCGCCGGGCAGCCCTCGGTGCCATCATTCCGCTCGGCTCGCCGACCATGCTTGCCGATGCCGGTGCACAAACCGACTGCACGCCGGAAAATTTGGTGCTGTTTGCCGTCATGGGCAGCCTGTTCATGGAAAAGGTCATGGGCATCGCTCGTCCCAAGGTCGCGCTCATCAACAACGGCGCGGAGGAACATAAAGGCACGCCCTTGCAGAGCGAAGCCTATCAGCTGTTAAAGGCCGACAAGGACATAAACTTCATCGGCAACATCGAGGGACGCGAAATTCCCGAAGGCAATGCGGACGTGTTGGTGGCAGATGGCTTCACCGGAAACATCGTCCTTAAAATGTGCGAAGGCCTCGGCATTTTCGTAAAATCCACCCTCAAAAAGCTGTTTTACCGCAACGCACTTTCCAAAGTCGGCGCACTGTTCGTTAAGGGCAGTCTGGATAAGCTGAAAAAGGAAATGGATTATTCCGAATACGGCGGCGCACCCTTTTTGGGCATTGCAAAGCCGGTCATCAAGGCACACGGCTCGTCAAATGCCAAAAGCATTTCCTATTGTGTGCTGCAGGCGAAAAACTATGCAACCAGCGGCATGATCGACGAAATCGCCCGCTTTGCCGCCGCCCAGGCAGAGAAAAAAACGGATAAGGAGTGAAAGCTTGTGGAAGATACGGTACATCTTTTGGAAACACGCATCGGTTACACCTTTACGGATAAAAATCTTGCCGCCACGGCACTCACGCATTCCTCGTTTTCCAACGAAAACAAGGCACGCGGCGTGGAGGTTCGCTGCAACGAACGTCTTGAATTTTTGGGCGATTCGGTTCTTTCGCTCATCGCAAGCGTGCACCTGTTCAAGGAGAACCACGACCTGTTTGAGGGCGATTTGACCAAGATCCGCGCCGGTGTGGTGTGTGAAAACGCCTTATACGACTATGCCAAGGAGATTTGCCTCGGCGAGCTGTTACGGCTCGGCAAAGGCGAGGAAAACACCGGCGGCAGGAACCGCAAATCCATTCTTTCCGACGCGTTTGAAGCCGTCATTGCCGCCGTATATCTCGACGGCGGCTTCGAAAAAGCCCAAAGCTTTGTGCTGCCGTTTGTCACAAAAGCGGCAAACGCGCTCATGCAGAGCGGCTCGACCGAGGACTATAAGACGCTCTTGCAGAAATTCATCCAACACAACCGCGGCGACATTCTCGAATATGCCGTGACAAACGAGTCCGGCCCTTCCCATAAACGCACGTTTGAGGTGCAGGTCTCCTTAAACAACAACGTCATCGGCAGCGGCTTCGGCTCTTCCAAGCGTGAGGCCGAACAGATGGCCGCCAAGGAAGCGCTTCGCTTATTCGGCGAAGTCGGCGTGGATGCATGAAAAAGCACGCCAACATTCCGGTTTTTATCCCGCATGAGGGCTGCCCGAACGCCTGCGTTTTCTGCAACCAACGCGTGATTACGGGCGTAAAGGATACAGCCGACCGCGACATCCGCCCCGAAATCGACGCCGCACTTGCAAGCATACTTCTGCCGCCCACAGACGTTCAGATCGCCTTTTTCGGCGGCAGCTTCACCGGCATCGACCGAACGCTTATGCTTCGTCTGCTTGACGACGCGTATGCGTATGTGCGCGCCGGAAAGGTCGATTCGATCCGGCTTTCCACCCGTCCGGACTACATTTCGGCGGAAATCCTCGATATCCTCAAATCTTACGGTGTCAAAAGCGTTGAGCTTGGCATTCAAAGCATGGACGACACGGTTCTTGCCCTGTCCGCGCGCGGCCATACCGCCGCAGACAGCGAACGCGCCTGCAAGCTTGTAAAAGCCTATGGCTTTGAACTCGTCGGACAAATGATGTTAGGACTGCCCGGCTCGACCGAAGAAAGCGATGTGTTCACGGCAAAAGAGCTTGTGCGCCTACACTGTGACGCCTGCCGCATTTACCCGACCGTGGTGTTTGAGAATACCGAATTATGCCGCATGGCAAAGGACGGCGCGTATCGGCCGCTTTCGGCCGAAGAAGCCGTCACGCGCGGTGCGTCTGTGCTTGATGTGTTCATAAAGGGCGGCGTAACGCCCATCCGCATCGGGCTTCAGGCAACCGAAGCGTTGTCGGACGGCACAGACGTGTATGCCGGTGCCAACCACAGTGCGCTCGGCGAAAAAATCGAGAGCGAATTTTACAAACGGCTTTTGGAAGCGTCGCTTGAAACACTGCCGCACGCTGCGGACAAGCCGGAAACGGTCACGGTTTTGTGTGCGCCCGGCGAGGAATCCAAAGTCTCCGGACAAAACAAAGCCAACCGCCTGTGGCTTGCAAACGCACTTTTCGGCTCAGACGATAGGCACCGCATCAAGATCCGGCCGCAGAGCGGCATTTCACCGTATACGGTCGTTTTGAGACCGTTTTGACGGCATCACAATAAAGGACGGTAAAAACTTGTACTTAAAAGCATTAGAACTGCGGGGCTTCAAATCGTTTCCCGACAAGACGCGCCTTGAATTCGAAAAAGGCGTGACCGCCGTTGTCGGCCCGAACGGCAGCGGAAAATCGAATATTTCCGATGCGGTGCGCTGGGTTCTCGGCGAAATGTCGCCCAAGAGCCTTCGCGGCTCGAAAATGGAGGATGTCATCTTCGCAGGCACAGCCAAACGCTCCCAAACCGGCTTTTGCGAGGTCTCCATCATCATCGATAATTCCGCCTCCGAGCTGCCGAACGACGCCGCCGAGGTCAAGGTCACCCGTAAGTTTTTCCGCTCGGGCGACAGCGAATACCGCATCAACGACAAGCCCAGCCGCTTAAAGGATATCTATGAGTTATTCTTGAACACCGGCATCGGCCGCGAGGGCTATTCGGTCATCGGCCAAGGCAAAATCGCCGAGGTGTTATCCCAAAAGAGCGACGAACGCCGCCATATTTTTGAGGAAGCCGCCGGCATTTCCAAATACCGCTACCGCAAGAACGACGCGCAAAAAAAGCTTGCCGAGACCGATACCAACCTTGTCCGCTTAACCGATATCGCCTCCGAAATCAGCACGCGTTTGGGACCTCTCGAAAAGGACGCGGAAAACGCCAAAAAATACCTGGTGCTTGCCGAGCAAAAGAAGAATCTCGAGGTCGCGCTGTGGCTCGAACGGCTCTCGAAAGCCGATGCCTCCGCCAAACGCCTTGAAAACGAACACGCCGAAGCCGCAAAAAATTACGCCGACAAAGAGCGGGAATTAGAGCTTTCCGAAGCCGCGCTCGACGGCTTATTCAACAAAAAGCAGTTTGTCGCCAACAACGCCGAAAATACCCGGCGCGAGATTTCCGCGCTCGAGGAAGAAAAGAACCGCCTTGAAAAGCTGCGTTCGATTTCGGAAAACGACGTTTCTCACATCAACGAGCGCAAAAACGAGGTCACAGCCGGCATTCGCCTTGCCGAAACCGAAACGGCGAACGAAATCGAAACCGAGCTTGCCGCGGCGGTTGCCAAAAAAGAAGAAAAAAGCACGGCGCTTGCTTCCCATGCCGCCGCCATCGATGCCTTGCGCACGCGTGTGGCAGAGGAAGAACAAAAGCGCGATGAAATCGATGCGTCGCTCGAAAAGGCCGATGCCGACATCCGCGCACTCTCCGAAAAAGTCACCGATTTGAAGATCCGCGAAGCCGCCGAATTGAATTCGGAAAAATCCGAAGCCGAACGCAAAAGCTTTTTGCAGGCAGAGATTGAAAAGCAGACCGCGGAGCTTGAGCAAACCTATACGTTTTACGAAGCCGCCGAAACGCGCAAAAAAGACTGCAAAGCCGAGAAAAAGCAGTTGGAGGCCGAC
This sequence comes from uncultured Eubacteriales bacterium, assembly GCA_900546385.1. Lineage (GTDB taxonomy): Bacteria > Bacillota > Clostridia > Oscillospirales > CAG-382 > UMGS882. The sequence goes on from URCT01000053.1 coordinate 6,220, forward strand.
ATCGCCGCCGAAAAAAGCACGCTCGACGAGCTTCAGACAAAAAAAGAAGCCTTTCTGCGGCAAAAAAACGAATATGCCGCCGCCTATGCCGCCGACACGCACCGCCGCGAAACGCTTGTCAAAATGGATGCCCTGCTCGAGGGCTATCCCGGCAGCGTCAAGGCTGTCATGAACGCCAGCACACTTTCCGGCATCTGCGGTCCGGTCTCCCGACTGCTCACAGTGGACGGCGAATATGTCACCGCCATCGAAACCGCCCTCGGCGCCGCCGTTTCCAACATCATCGTGGAGGACGAAACCAGTGCCAAGGCCGCCATCCGCCACTTGAAGGACACGCACGCCGGACGCGCCACCTTCCTGCCGCTCACCTCGATTTCCGGCAAAACGTTACAGGAGCCGACGCTTGCAGCCTGCCGCGGCTATATCGGCGTGGCAAGCACGCTTGTTTCCTGCGATAAAAAATATGACAGCGTCGCCGCCTATCTTCTCGGCCGCACCGTCGTTGCCGATAACCTCGACAACGCCTCGGCCATGGCACGCAAATTCGGCTTCCGCTATAAAATCGTCACGCTCGACGGTCAGGTCGTCAACGCCGGCGGCTCGTATACCGGCGGCTCAGCCGCCTTCAAAACCGGCGTGATGAGCCGTTCGTCCGACATTGCCGCACTCGATAAAACCATTGCCGAGACGCTTTCTGCCGCCAAAAAGCTGAATGCCGAAATCGCGGAAAACGAAGAAGCTATTGCCGAAAGCACCGCCTATCTCGAAAGCCTGCAAAACGACCTTGCCAACGCACAAAGCAGCCTGTACCGCAGCGAAAACGACATGGCTCTGCACAAGGAGCATATCGATGCCTGCTCGGCACGCTTAAAGGACTTAAACGCCAAGCTCGACGAATCCGATTCTGCCAAAATCAAGGAACGCTTGACCTTGCTTTCCGCCAAACGCGCCGAAGCGGAGTTAGATGCCGAAGAGGCCGCCCAAAAACGCGCCGCACTCGACCAAGCCGCCGATGAGGTCTATGAAGCACTCGAGAAAGCCAAAAAAGAGCTTGCCGAATTGCAGTTAACCGCCCTCGGCGTGCAGAAGGACGTGGAAAACGCCGCTGAAAGCATCCGTTTACTCGAAAACAAACGTGCCGAAAATCAAAAGAAGATAAGCGCGTTAAAAGAGGAAAAGGACGCTCTCGAAAAGCGGCTGTCCGGCATTGCCTTTGACATGGAAAGCGGCAAAAAGGCTCTTGAGGATGCCGTCGCGGCTGTTGAAAACGCCAAAAAAACGCTTGCCGCGCTGTTAGCCGAGACCGAAAAGCTCGAACGCTCCTCGGTCACCGCCCGAGAAAGCCAAAAAGGGCTTATGCGCGACAAAGAGGTCTTTTTCGAGCAGATGACGCGGCTTGCAGCATCGCTTGAAAACAGCCGGAACGAATACGATACGCTCACCGCAAAGCTGTTTGAGGAATATTCCCTCTCCTACTCCGAGGCCATCGCCTTGAATCTTCCCAAGCCCGAGCCGGGTGCGGACAAGGAGCTTGCGTCGGTCAAGGGAAAAATCCGCGCACTCGGCCATATCAACGTCGGCGCGGTGGAGGAATACAAGGAAACCAAGGAACGCTTTGACTTTATGAGCACTCAGATAAACGACCTGGAAGAAGCCAAAAAGAGCTTAGAGAACGTCATAAGCCGCTTGGAAAGCGATATGAAACGCTTATTTGCCGAAGCGGTCGAAAAGATCGGCGTCAGCTTCAAGCGCGTCTTTACCGAGCTGTTCGGCGGCGGCAGTGCCGAGATCGTCATCACCGACCCGGAAAATATGCTCGAATCCGGCATTGAGATCAACATCCAGCCGCCCGGAAAGACCGTCAAGAACATTTCGCTGCTTTCGGGCGGCGAACAGGCCTTTACCGCGATTGCGCTGTATTTCGCCATTCTCGAGGTCAATCCGGCTCCGTTCTACATTTTCGACGAAATCGAGGCGGCACTCGACGATGTCAACGTCAACCGCTTTGCCGCCTATGTCAAAAAGCACGCCGACACACAGTTTATCATCATCACCCATCGCCGCGGCACCATGGAGGTCGCCGACACCATGTACGGCGTGACCATGCAGGAAAAAGGCGTTTCCAGCTTCCTAAAGGTCAACATGGAGGATGTGGAATCCAAGACCGGCGTCAAGCTGTAATTTTTTGAAAGGACAACAACCATGGGATTTTTTGAACGACTGAAAGAGGGTCTTCGCAAAACCAAGGAATCGATCTTCGGTCAGGTCAACAGCATTTTCAAGCACTTTGCCAAAGTCGATGAGGAAATGCTCGAGGAGCTTGAAGAGGTGCTAATTGCCTCCGACCTTGGCGTTAACGTCACCGAAACCATCATCGAAACGCTGCGCGACCGCATCAAGGAAAAGCGCATCACCGACCCGGAGGAAGCACGTAAGGAGCTTATCGCCATTTTGGAGGATATCATCGGCGAAAACGAGGGCTTGCGGTTAGACACAAAACCGTCGGTCGTATTTGTCATCGGCGTCAACGGCGTGGGCAAGACCACGTCGATCGCCAAAATGGCGCATTTGTTAAAGAAGCAGGGCAAATCGGTGGCTCTTGCCGCCGCGGATACCTTCCGTGCCGCCGCTATCGACCAGCTTGAAATCTGGGCGGAGCGTGTCGGCGTGCCGCTTATCAAGCACACCGAAGGCTCGGATCCTGCCGCCGTCGTGTTTGACGCGGCAAACTACGCCAAAAGCCACGGCATCGACGTGCTTATCGTGGATACCGCAGGCCGCCTGCATATCAAGAAGAATCTCATGGACGAGCTTGCCAAAATCGGCCGTGTGCTCGACCGCGAGCTTCCGGGATGTGCGCGTGAGAACTTACTTGTGCTCGATGCCGTCACCGGGCAGAACGCCATCAATCAAGCCAAAGAATTCACCCATGCTGCCGATATCACCGGCATCATCCTGACCAAGCTCGACGGCACCGCCAAGGGCGGCGTCATCATTTCGGTCAAGAGCGAGCTTGGCATTCCCGTCAAATTCATCGGTGTCGGCGAACAGATGGACGACTTGCAGCCATTTGACCGCACGCAGTTTGTCAACGCGCTGTTCAACGAAACCGAAACCGAAACCGCCGAATAAATGCCGAAAGGAACGCCAAACTGCTATGAAACTTGTTGTTGCAACCAAAAACGCGCATAAGATTCACGAATTGTCCGAAATGCTTGCCATCGACGGGCTGACGCTTGTGAGCCTTGCCGATGTCGGCTTTACCGGCGAAATCGAAGAAAACGGCGCGACCTTTGCCGAAAACGCGCTCATCAAGGCACGTGCCGCCGCCAAATTCTGCGGTCTGCCCGCCCTTGCGGACGATTCGGGTCTGTGCGTGGATGCGCTTGACGGCGCGCCCGGCATTTATTCGGCACGTTATGCGTCAGAAGACGGCGAAAACGCGGGCGATGCCGCCAACGTCGAAAAGCTGCTCGAAAAATTAAAAGGCATCCCGTCCGGCGAACGCACGGCACGCTTTGTCTGCGCCATCGCACTTGTGCTTCCGGACGGCTCAGAAAAGACCGTCACCGGCGCGTGCGAGGGCGTTATCACAAGCGAAGTCCGCGGGAATGGCGGCTTCGGCTATGACCCGGTCTTTTACTATGTTCCCTATTGCAAAACCTTCGGCGAAGCCACCGAAGACGAGAAAAACGCCGTCAGCCACCGGGCAAACGCCGTCCGACTCATCAAACAACAGCTTCTCGAATTACGTTAAGAATCACAGAAACAGAAAGAATTACAGAGGATATTTTTATGTCAGCAACCGCACTTACCTCCAAAGAACGCGCCTATTTGCGCTCCCTTGCCAATACCATGGATCCGATCTTCCAGTTCGGCAAAGGCGGCCTTTCGGATAATTTCATCAAACAGATCGACGACGCTCTCGAAGCGCGCGAGCTTATCAAAATCACGCTTTTGGAAAACGCCGATGCCGATCCCAAAGAGATCGCCGCGCTTTTGTGCGAAAAGGCGCACTGCCAAAGCGTGCAGATCATCGGCCGCCGCATCGTGCTTTACCGCATGGCGCGCGACAAAGATAAGCGCAAAATCACGCTTCCGCGTTAGAACGGCATGAACATCGGACTTTTCGGCGGCTCGTTCAATCCGCCGCATAGGGGACACACCGCCCTTGCCGAGGAATTTTACAACGCAAGCGGCGCGGATCTTCTCATCGTCATGCCGTCGTTTGTGCCGCCGCATAAGGCCGCGTCCGCCATTCCGGCCGCCGACCGGCTTGCCATGACGCGCCTTGCCTTTCTGAAACTCGGCGAAAAGGGCGTCAACTACACCGTGAGCGACTATGAGATACGCCGTCACGATACCAGCTACACGTTTGAAACCGTGCGCTATCTTTTGGCGCACTATGCCGAAAAAACGCTTTCCCTGTGCGTCGGCAGCGATATGTTCCTAAGCTTTGAGACCTGGAAAAACGCCGAAGAGCTGTTAAAAAGCTGCCATCTGTACACAAAAGCCCGACATCCCGGCGAAAAAGCCGCGCTCGACGCCTATGCCGCCGTCTTAAGGGACAAATACGGCACGCATTCGACGGTCATGGACGGCACGGTCATCGATGTTTCCAGCACCGAGCTGCGTGCGCCGAGAAACACCGCCGCAGCGCTTCTCGACCCGAAGGTGCGCGCCTATGCGGAAAAGCACGGCCTTTATGTTTCGAATCGCATAAAAAAGCAAATTTAAGAAAAAATTAAGAAATGAGCGGACTCGATGGATATGTCTGATTTTACAAAAAATCCGGCCACACCGGAACTTCTCGAACGCATACGGACGCGGCTTTGCGAATTTATCGGCGAAAAACGGTTAAATCACACTTTTTTTGTGGAAAAAGAGGTAATAGCTCTTGCCGAATCGCTCAAAATGGTGTATAATATAACCGACGCGCAGAAAAACGATCTGCGTGCGGCGGCACTTGTACACGATATCACCAAGGAGCAGCCGCTTGAAAAGCAGCTCGCACTGTGCGAAAAATACGGCATCGATCCCGGCAGCTATCCGTCCTGCGCCGTGCTGCACGGCCGGACGGCTGCCTGCCTTGCAAGAGAGCTTTTCGGCACGGACGACCTCGTTTTTTCGGCGGTCGACTGCCACACCACCGGCAAAGAAGACATGAACGTCTTTGACAAGATCTTATTTCTTGCCGACTACATCGAACCGTCCCGCACGCACGATTCCTGCAAAAAGGTGCGCACCTTCTGCTATGAGAGCCTGCAAAAGCGCGGACAAGCTGCGGCAGGTGCAATTTTAGACGAAGCCTGCCTTGCCTGCCTTGACGACACGCTCTCCTATCTTGTAGCAAAAGGGAACATTATCGACCTCGAAACCGTCAAAGCAAGGAACAGCTTCCTTGCAAAGGGAACGCCGACCCAAAACGCCGACGCTCACGGCTAACCAAAGAAAGGTTGAACGACTATGTCTGATAAAAACAATAAATTCGAAAGCGGCTCGACCGAGGAATTCCGCGCCATCCGCATGAAGCGTCAAAAAGCGCACGCTTCGGCGCATACCGGCACCAAAAAGAAAGCTGTCTGGAAAAAAATCCTCCTCGTTCTCGTGATTCTTATCGCCCTCGCGCTGCTTGCCGCAGGGCTTACGTTCGTGTACCACAAATACATATACAAGCCGGTCTCGAACGACGATTTCACGCCCAAGCCGGACAACAATACCGTGCTTGTGGACGACACCGGCAATCCCGTGCCGCAAAGCACGCTTCGCGACGGCCGCTACAATTTCCTTGCCGTCGGCTGCGACCGCAAGGCATGGCTGTCCGACGTGATCATGCTCGCCACCTATGACGTGAGCGAAAAATCCGTTTCCATCATGCAGATTCCGCGCGACACGTATGTCACGGTCACCAAAAAGCTGATTTTGGACGACGACGGCTCAATCTCGCTCTCCAACTTTGACGGCAAGAGCGGCTACGGCTGCAAGATCAACGCTGTTCTCGGCCATGGCGGCAACTTCGCCGGAACGGAGCTCAAACGCCTTGCCGACGCCGCCAAGGACAAGACAAATGCCGAAATCGACTCGCTCTGCAAGGATTCCTTCCTCGACATCGACCGCAAGACGCTCACGGCATATATGAACGCCAAGGGCAATGAAAAGAGCGATGCGGAATACAAAATCAAGTTAAAATTCGCCATCAAATATTTGAGCACCCTGCTCTATCGGTGCTACGGCTTCTCGGCGGACTTCTACGCCCAGGTCAACCTCGACGGCTTTGTGGACATCGTGAACGCCATCGGCGGCGTGGACGTTTACGTGCAAAACGATATGAACTACGACGACCCGTACCAAGACCTGCACATCCACATCAAGGCCGGCAACCAGCACCTAAACGGCAAGGATGCCGAAGGCTTCATCCGCTTCCGCTATGGCTATGCCGGCGCGGATATCGCCCGTATCGACGCGCAGAAGATCTTCATGACGGCCTTCATCAAAAAGCTGATGAGCATTGAGGGCATTTCCAAACTCAACGACCTCGTCAAAGAGGTAAACGCCAACCTAAACACCAACGTTTCCCTCTCCGACGCACTGTATTTTGCCACCAATGCACTCGATTTGGATTTAACCAAGGTCGTTATGCTCACCATGCCCGGAACGCCGGCTTATATCAACAACGTGTCCTACTATTTGGTCAACAAGACCGCACTCATGGAAAACATCAACACCTATTTGAACAAGTATAACGAGCCGCTCGACGAAAGCCATTTCCTCGTGGTTCAAGGCACAAGCAAAGACACCAGCCGCGAACCGCTCACAGCGACCGATATCGAAGAAAAGCAGCCCGACCTCGGCTGGCTGCACAGCTCAAAAAAAACTGATGCCGGAAGCGGAAACACGGGCAGCACTTCCGGCGCAAATCCCTCGACCGCACCGACTGAATCGACCGATTCTTCCGAACCGACCGTTTCGGACGGGTCGAACCACGCCCAAGACCCGACGGATGCTTCGGATACCACCTCCTCCGAGCTTCCCGTCGTAACACCTGCAAAGCATCCGTCCGAGACCACCGATGCCGCCGATCCAACGCCTAACCCGGCCGACCAAACGCCGGATGCGCCCGAACCGCCCGTTTCCTCCGGTGACAACGAACCGAGCGAAAATCCCGGCAGCACCGGAAACACGGAAACTGGCACGGACGAAAATCCCGTTCTTTCGGATATGGACGACCTGTTAAAAGAATACAACGCCGCTTAAACGGCCACAGCCATTTTGCATATAAGGAGAAATTCCATGACAAATACCATCGATTCCAAGCAGCTTGCCGCGCATATCGCTTCGCTGCTTGACAAAAAGAAAGCCCGCGACGTGAAGATCCTTCGCGTCACCGAAAAGACCGTCATTGCCGATTATTTCGTCATTGCCGGCGGCACCTCCTCCACTCAAGTCAAGGCACTGGCCGATGAGGTGGAATACCAGATCGGCGTAAACGACGGCATAAAGCCGGCAAACGTCGAAGGACGCGGCACGGGCGGTTGGATTTTACTTGACTATGAGAACGTGCTCGTGCACGTTTTCGATCCCAAAATGCGCGAATTCTACAATCTCGAAAAGCTTTGGGCGGAATGCGAAGAGGTCCCGTTCGACAAGCTCGAGGACTAAGCTTGGTTTATTAAATTTTTAGATAAGGTTGACAGACATCATGAAGTACGAATTCAAGGAAATCGAAAAAAAATGGCAGGACGAATGGGAATCAAACGGCGTTTTCCATGCCAAAAACGACTATTCCCTGCCCAAGTATTACGCGCTTGTGGAATTCCCGTATCCGTCCGGACAGGGACTTCACGTCGGCCATCCGCGCTCGTATACCGCGCTCGACATCGTGGCACGCAAAAAGCGTATGCAGGGCTACAACGTGCTCTATCCGATGGGTTGGGATGCATTCGGCCTTCCGACCGAAAACTTCGCCATCAAAACCGGCATCCATCCCAAAACCGTGACGCACAACAACATCGCACGCTTCAAAAAGCAGCTGATGTCGCTTGGTCTTTCGTTTGATTGGTCGCGTGAGATCAACACCACCGACGAGAGCTACTACAAGTGGACACAATGGATCTTCATCCAGCTCTTTAAGCACGGCCTTGCCTATAAGACCAAAATGGCGGTCAACTGGTGCACCTCCTGCAAATGCGTGCTTGCCAACGAAGAAGTGGTCGGCGGCGTCTGCGAACGCTGCGGCAGCGAAGTCATCCGCCGCGAAAAGAGCCAATGGATGCTTCGTATCACCGCCTATGCCCAACGCCTCATTGACGACCTCTCGCTTGTCGATTTCATCGACCGCGTCAACGTCCAACAGAAAAACTGGATTGGCCGCTCCGAAGGCGCGGAGGTGGATTTTGCCACCACCGCCGGTGAAAATCTGCGCGTTTACACCACTCGTCCCGATACGCTCTTCGGTGCGACCTATATGGTCATCGCGCCCGAGCATCCGTTCATCGAAAAATATGCTTCCCAAATCAAGAACATCGACGAAGTCAATGCCTACAAGGCCGAGGCCGCTAAAAAGAGCGATTTCGACCGCACCGAGCTTGCCGATAAAAAGGAAAAGACCGGCGTGGAGCTGATCGGTGTCCGGGCGATCAATCCCGTAAACGGCAAGGAAATCCCGATTTTCGTCTCGGATTATGTGCTTGTCACCTACGGTACGGGTGCGATCATGGCTGTTCCGGCGCACGACACGCGTGACTGGGATTTCGCGAAGAAATTCGGCCTTCCGATCATCGAAGTGGTTGCCGGCGGCGACGTGCAGAACGAAGCCTTCACCGATTTGGCGACCGGCAAAATGGTCAATTCCGATTTCTTAAACGGCCTTGAAGTGGCCGACGCCAAGAAAAAAATCATCGAATGGCTCACCGAAACCGGCAAGGGCGAACGCAAAGTCAACTTCAAGCTGCGCGACTGGGTCTTCTCGCGTCAGAGATACTGGGGCGAACCGATTCCGCTTGTCGAATGCGATAAGTGCGGCTGGGTTCCCGTTCCCGAAGACGAGCTGCCGCTCACGCTGCCCGAGGTCAAATCGTATGAACCCGGCACGGACGGCGAAAGCCCGCTTGCATCGCTGACCGATTGGATCGAATGCACCTGCCCGCAATGCGGCGGCAAGGCAAGACGCGAAACCGACACCATGCCGCAATGGGCCGGTTCGTCGTGGTATTTCTTACGCTATTGCGATCCGCACAACGATAAGGCACTGGCCTCCAAGGAAGCGCTCGACTATTGGATGCCGGTCGATTGGTACAACGGCGGTATGGAACACACCACGCTGCACCTCTTGTATTCGCGCTTTTGGGCGAAATTCTTATACGACATCGGCGTTCTCTCCTGCCCCGAACCGTATGCCAAGCGCACCTCGCACGGCATGATTTTGGGCGAAAACGGCGAAAAGATGTCCAAATCGCGCGGAAACGTCGTCAATCCCGATGATATCATCAACGAATATGGCGCCGACACCATGCGTTTGTACGAAATGTTCATCGGCGATTTCGAAAAATCCGCGCCTTGGTCGAGCCAGAGCATCAAGGGCTGCAAACGCTTTTTGGAACGCTTTGCAGGGTTGACCGAACTGGTCAAAGGAACGGGCGTAACACCGGAGCTTGAAAGCTCCTTCCACAAGACCATCAAGAAGGTCACGGAAGATATCGAAACGCTCAAAATGAACACAGCCATCGCCGCCATGATGTCGCTCATCAACGAGATTTACGACCATGGCTCGCTGACTGCCGATGAATTAAACGTCTTTATCCGCCTTGTCTGCCCGTTTGCACCGCACCTTGCCGAGGAAATGTGGCATACGTTCTGCGGCGAAAAGTCGTTTGCGTCGCTTGCCGAATGGCCGGAATACGACCCGGCAAAGACGGTGGACACGACCGTTGAGGTCGCCGTGCAGATTTCCGGCAAATTCAAAGGCACCATCACGCTTGCGGCCGGTTTGTCCAAGGAGGATGCCATTGCCGCCGTCAAGGCCGATGAACGCTTTGCAAAGCAGATTGAAGGCAAGACGATCGTTAAGGAAATCGCCGTGCCGGATAAGCTTGTCAACCTTGTGGTACGGTAATTCCAAGGCCGCCGCAAGGACATGAAAAGCAGGATTCTTCCGAAGTTATGCAAAATTAACACTTTGTTTATAATAATTTTGAGAATCCTCTTGACAGAATACCTCTTTCTGAGGTATAATATGGTGTGGTATAAAAAAATCTCTTTGTCACAAGCGGAGGGAGGGGAAATAGATGGCAGAAATTAAGATCAAGGATAATGAATCGCTTGACAGTGCGCTCCGCAGATTCAAAAGACAGTGCGCAAAAAGTGGTGTTCTCACCGAGCTTCGCAAGAGAGAGCATTACGAGAAACCCAGCGTAAAGCGTAAGAAGAAATCCGAGGCAGCCCGTAAGCGCAAGTTTAAGTAAGCGTTCGCTTCGCGGCAGACTCTGATGATTCAAGGGTTTATGCAGTAAAATGCAAACATTAAGAGCTGATGCATATGCATCAGCTCTTTTTTGTTGTCCCGGCAGGGATAAACTTTCTGCTCGGACGTGCAAAAAGTTGCCGGTGGCAAGTTTTTGTGCGTCGGAGACCGC
>URCT01000054.1 GCA_900546385.1 uncultured Eubacteriales bacterium
CGTCGCTCGTGCGGCAGACATAGCCGCCCTTTTCGCAGGGCGCCTCAGTCGGCAGAATGCTGTCGTCGGCAAACTGATACGCAATAAAAGCAATCGACGCAAGCGTGATCATGTATTTGTTAAAATAACCGTATCCTTCACAGCCGATCATGGTATCGGTCGGATAGCGATTTTTTAAGGAACGCAAGGAGGACATCGACAGCCACGGCGTTAAGTTTTCCGCCGCCTTGCGTGCCGCGGCTTTGAATTCACCGGCTTTTTGTGCATCGACATGCGCGGCGAAAAACGTCGCTAAGAACTCATAATCCGCCGCAATCCACATCTGATTGTGGAAAAACTGATTGCTTCTGCCGCCGAACGGCATTTCGCCGGTGACCGATTGCAAGTGCGCCGCGTAATAGGAAGCATCCTTCACGTGCTGTTCGAGAATATTCCGATACTTGCCGTCATACCCGGCAAACAGCATATAGTCAAGCAAAACGCGCGTGACATAATCGTACACCATCGGGTTATGCGGGTCTTTATACATACCGTTTTCATCGAAATCGCCGAGCAGCGACGATATCTGATTATCAATAAAAACCGAACTGTCTATACCGCACAGCTTGCTGCGCACAATTTCGCTGACCGCGCCGAACGCCGCCCAGTTTCCGCGCGATTCAAACGGTTTTGTCACAACGTTGTAATCGGTATACGGGTCAAAAGCCGCCAAAGCGTTTACCCATGCCTGAATGCGGCTCTGCTCGACCGTCTTTGTTTTTTCCAAAAGCTTTACGGCGCACACGATTTCCCGTACCGAAAACTCATTGGCAGCCTTGTTGTGCGGCATCTTTTCACAGCACATATCCATCATTTCAAGCATAAGCTCCCGGTATTCGGTACAGCGGTCAAACGCATTCAAAATGGCCAAATCCGCCGCAAGCCGCGGAAAGCCGTGTTCTTTAAGGCCGTTCTTTTTGACATCGTCGATATAAGCGGAAATGCGCTCTTTATCATAGGCTAAAAACGCCCGTTCCATGATGTCAATATAGATTTCTTTCATAATCGACTCCTTAATAGACGTTTCCGTTTTCGCGGAAGGAACGCCAAACGTTTTCAAAAAAGCCGTCGATCTCCGGAATCGGACGAACCGGCCGCCACGTGCAGGTGATTTTTCCGTCTTTCTGTGTCACGGTTTGAATCTTGTCCTTTGCCGCTTGATGCTCCGCTTTAAGCCGGAACATTTCGGAAAGTCCTTCTCTGAGTGCGCCGTCCGGTGCATAATACAAGGCCGAACCGCGTGTTCCGCCGACCGTTTTTGCATAGTCTAAGAAGGCGTTTATCATAACGCGTTGGGTAAGCAAGGTATCGATATAGTTTTGGTACTTGACAAAATCGCTTTTATCCGCAATGCCAAATTCCTCCGAACAAGCGGAAAGTGCGTGTTCGGTTTGTTCTAACACGGCCATCAGTTCCTTCGGATCACGGATGGCGGCGGCCGAATCGCTCATGCGGCGGCGTGCTTCGGCAATCCGCGCATCGGCGGTATCTTCGTTCTTTAGCACATCTTGTAACGTCTTTTGCAAGGCGGCTTTCTCGTCTGCATACGCTTTTTCAAAACGGTCTGTATCGACAGCTTTCGGATAGCGGCAAATATATTGTGCCGCACGGAGCGAACCGACCTGACCGGCATTGAGCGCCGAGCCGCCCGGACGGACGATGCCGTGTGTTCCGGCGCACTCGCCGACCGCAAACAAGCCTTTGACGTTGGTCTGCCACCAAAGATCCACCGCGATACCGCCGTTGTGGTGTTGAGCGCAGAGCGCAATCGGCAGATAGTCTTTGGCAATATCTGTGCCTTTGCTGCGATACAGCTCGACTGCCGGAGCGTTCATTTTGAGAAGCCGCTCGATCGGTGTGCCGAAAAGAGCGTCCGCTTTTTGAAGATACGTATACGCTTCTGATGAAAGCTTTTCAAACTCGATAGCAGCAAGCCCAAACGGATTTTTCGTATAATCCAAATAAACCTTACGTTTTTTAACGGCTGTTTCCGTGTAGACCAAAAGGTCGATGACCGAAGAACCGTCAAGCATCTTTTTACTGTCAAACGGCCATTGATATCCCTTTAAGAACACCGTGGAAAGCCCCTCATACGGGTCGTGGAAATAGTTGGACAGGAATTCATGCTCTGTGCCGTCCTCATCCACCGAAACAAACCGCGGCAGAACCTGCATATACGTTCCCGAAACGTTCCAGCGCGGTTCAGTCGATGCAAGGCCATACTGCCATTCGGTGAGGTTCTGCAAGTTCACACCGGCAAGAAGCGCAAGCGAAAGACAGCCGGTTTGGCTTTTCGGATAGACGCTGTCGGCATAAATTCCGGCAGGTCCGCCGGTAGCAAGAACGATGTCCCCTGCCTTTACGCCAAATGGCTCGCCGGTTTTGGTGCGGATGCCGCACACGCCGAGAACGCCATTTTCATCGGTTAAAAGACGCGTGGCAAGATAGCCGTCGAGAATATCGATATTCAGTTCGCTCGCTTTTTTCTCCAAGGCTTCCGTCATAAACCGAGAGGTCAAGGGACCGGCCGAGGTCGCCCGTTCATGCAAATCGTGGTCGGTTTTATAGCCGACGGTCTGGCCATAGCGGTCAGTCGGAAACGGCACGCCGAGTTCGGCTAAATTCATAAAGCACCGCAACGAAAGTGCCGCCTCACAAAGGGCGTTGTCGCCGTCCACACTGCCGCAGGAGAACAGCTCCTCGGCCATAAGGCGCACGCTGTCGGGCGAGTCGCCGCTGATGCCGAGCTTATAATAGGTCTGCTTGTCACTGCCGGTGTTGCGGGATGTACCGGCATTGCGGTCTTCGGTCAAAATCGCCACGGAAAGACCGCTGTTTTGCTTAATTCGGTTAGCTGCGTTGAATCCGGCGGCACCGCTGCCGATGACCACAACGTCGTATGTCAAATAGTCCATCTTACAGCCTCCGGATGTGGAAACCGCCGTCCACGTCGATCGATTGTCCCGTCACATACGGCAGACTGCCGTCAACAAGTGCAAGAACGGCTTTTGCTATATCCTCCGGCTTGCCCCAACGCTTGATCGGCAAAAGGCCGCCGTCGATGAGCGCGTCATATTTGCCTTTGACGGTTGCCGTCATGCCGGTTGCGATAATGCCCGGACGGATTTCGTTTACCGGGATGCCATATTCGGCAAGACGGTCGGCAAAGAGCGCGGTAATCATGGAAACACCGGCCTTGGAAATGCAGTATTCGCCGCGGCTGGTGGAGCTGGTATAAGCAGACATGGACGAAATGTTGACGATGCTTTTCTGCTCCGACGGATTTTCGATCAGGATCTTTGCCACGGCTTGCGTTAAAAACAGCGTGCCTTTGGTATTGATGTTCATAACAAAATCGTAGCTTTCCTCGGTCATGTCGAGAATATCGTTCCGAACCTTCGGCGCAACACCGGCCACGTTGACAAGAATGTCGATTTTTCCGTATGTATCGACAGCGGTTTTGATATACTTTTCGCGGCTCACCTTATCGGAGAGGTCGCCCTGACAGTAGATGAAATTTTCGTTTTCGAGCAGCGAAAGCGGTGCAACGTCCATGCCGACGACGACAATTCCGTTTTCCAAAAACAGACGCGCTACCGCGCCGCCGATTCCTCCGGCCACGCCCGTGACAAGGGCAATTTTCTTTTGTTCCATGATTTTTTACTCCTTACACAGTTTATTATAGATCGGCAAATATACGTCCTTATCCCGAATCACGCAGCCCGGTGTTCCGCCAGGCTTTCGCATGATCTCGGTGCATTTGGAGCAGCAGATGCAAATTTTGTTTTTCTCCATGCCGCCATGCTCCAAAATGTCGCGTGCAAAATCGGGATAGGCAAAAATGGTTCGTCCGAAACCGGCAAAATCGAACGCGCCGTTTTCGATATAGGCGGCCGTTACGTGCGGTGCGCAAACGCCCAAAAAAGACACAGCCGACGCGATCAGTGCCATACCCGGCACGGCCTTTTTCAGCTCTGCCGTTCCGTCAAGCACGCGCTTCACGCCGACAAGCGGATGCTCCGGCGGTTCATACGCACCGTGCGAGAACGGACGATTGACGTGCGGATTGAAATAAGGATTTCCCATAGTGATGTTGAGAATGCGCACGCCGTAATCGTACAAAAGCTGTATCAGTTTTTTCGGTTCGGTAAGATCTACATCGATGCTGCCGTCGGTCGGCACGCCAAAGCCATACGGATACGGGAAGCCGTCGTAGGCATTGAGCCGCGACGACACGATAAAGTCGCGTCCAACCGAAGCAAGTGCTCCCTGCACCGCTTCCCGAAGAAGGCGCGTGCGGTTCTCAAAGCTGCCGCCATAGCGGCCTTTGCGCTCATAGGCGGATAACAGCTCGCAGTTTAAGTATCGATGACAGCACTTGATATCCACGCCGTCAAAGCCGGCCTTTTCGGCAAGAAGTGCGCCGTGAACGAGTGCTTCGCCGACACGGTCGAGATAGTCATCGGTAACAATGCGGTCGGGCGAAATCGGTGCGTCTTTCTCGAAAATCGGGTTGTTGTACGCGATAAGCGGTTCGGGAACGCCGTTCGGCTTGGAATAGCGGCCGGAGTGGGTCGCCTGCATGAAAATGACCGGTTCATAGCCGTTTGTTTTCATGGCGGTCTGGCGAATGTCCTCGACAATGCGCTTGAAAGCGTCAAGATTATTCTCATTTATGTATAACTGGCGCGGATTGGCACGTGCTTCCGCCATGACGGCGGTTGCTTCAAACCAGATAACACCGGCACCTCCCTCGGCAAAGCGGCGGTAGCGGCGTTTGGTCAGTTCGTCCGGCTCACCGGAGGCCGTTCCGTCACAGCCCTCCATGGCTTGGCAGGCAAGGCGGTTGGGAAACCGGTGGTTCCCGAGTGAAAACGGCTGTGCAAGGGTGCTTATGCTGTCCGAATACGGCAGGTTGGCCGAAAGCTCCCTGTTTTGCGAAAGAAACTCTTCTTTGCTCAAATAAACGCTGTGTTTCACAGATATTCCTCCATTCTGCCGCTATTGTACCACAACGAAAAAGAAAGTGTTATAACGGACGCGCTTTTTGTTATGTAAATCTTGCATTTTTAGAAAAGTTATGCTATACTTTTTACAGGTGATTCTTTATGGAAAATCTCATCCACTCCTTGTATTTTGCCGACACAAGCAAACAAACTTTGACGCACTATCACGACTGTCATCAGATTTTGTTTGTGACAAGCGGCACCTCTTGTCTGCGCCTAAACAGCCGATACACGCCGGGAACATCCTCATCATCAGCCGCTTTGAGGAACATTCCATTTTTCATGCAAGCGACGATTATAAGCGCTATGTTCTGCGCATTCGGCCGCACGCAAAGTACACAGACAATCCGAAATTGTATTCACTGCTTTTCAATCGCCCCGAGCATTTCCACAATATTCTGCAAGCCGGTGCGGATTTTGCGGATATTCGGCACCTGTTTGACCGGCTGTTACGCGAATATACGTCGGAAAACAAGATGAAAGCCGAAATGTCCGAGCTTTTGCTAAACGAGCTTTTGGTGTTCATTTACCGCCATGCATCCTTTACCGACACAACGATTGACACAGCGGTTTTTGAAGTCATTTCCGGCGTGCAGGAGCTGTTAGCGGCAGAATTCCGGGAAAGCTTTTCGCTAAAGGAGCTGTCAGCGCGGTTTTGCGTGAGTCAATCGTTTTTATCGCACAATTTTAAAAAAGTCACCGGCGTGTCGGTCATGGAATTCTTGCTTTCCTGCCGCCTTGCCGAAGCGAAAAAAATGCTTGTGAAAACCGATGAGCCGGTCGGCAAGATCGTCGAACAGTGCGGCTTTTCGGATTTCAGCAACTTTTGCCGGATCTTCAAAAAAAGCACAGGCCTGACGCCGAGCGGCTATGCGGCACGGTATAAATCCAAATAAAAACGCACCCGACAAATCCGGTCGATTCGTCGGGTGCGTTTTTCTGCAAACAGTACATTCTATAAAAGAAGGAACGGCAGCCGTTCCTTCTTTGCACGCTTTCGCGTTTTATTAATACATTCCCGGAGCAGGAGCAGCCGGAGCAGCAGCCGGCGGTTCCGGCTTATCGGCAACAAGTGCTTCCGTGGTAAGGATCATCGAAGCAACCGATGCAGCGTTCTGAAGTGCACTTCTCGAAACCTTGGTCGGGTCAACGATACCGGCTTCCATCATATCGACGAACGTATCGTTGTAAGCGTCGTAGCCGTAGCCAGCCTTGCCGCTGTTCAAAATCTTGTCAAGGATGACGGAGCCGTCTTTACCGGCGTTGAACGCGATCTGACGGATCGGTTCTTCAAGTGCCTTAACAACGATGGCAACACCCGTCTTTTCGTCGCCCTCGGTCTCATCCAGTAACTTTGCAACATTCGGAAGAATGTTGGCAAACGCCGTGCCGCCGCCCGGTACGATGCCCTCTTCCACAGCCGCCTTGGTGGCGTTGAGAGCGTCCTCAATGCGGAGCTTCTTTTCTTTCATTTCGGTTTCGGTAGCAGCACCGACCTTGATAACGGCTACGCCGCCGGAAAGCTTTGCAAGTCTTTCCTGCAATTTTTCCTTGTCAAACTCGGACGTGGTGGTTTCGATAGCCGCTTTGATCTGACCGATTCTTGCCTTGATCTTTTCGGAATCGCCTGCACCGCCGACGATGATGGTGTTTTCCTTGTTGACCTTAACCTGACGAGCCTTACCGAGCTGTTCAAGCGTGGTATCTTTTAATTCAAGGCCGAGATCGGACGAAATAACTTCGCCACCGGTGAGAATTGCGATATCGGTAAGCATTTCCTTACGTCTGTCGCCAAAGCCCGGAGCTTTAACGGCAACGCAGGTAAACGTACCTCTCAACTTGTTGACAAGCAGAGTCGAAAGTGCTTCGCCCTCGATATCTTCGGCGATAATCACAAGCTTCTTGCCGGACTGAACGAGCTGTTCGAGAAGCGGCAGGATATCCTGAATGTTGGAGATCTTCTTATCGGTAATGAGAAGGAGCGCGTCGTCGATGACAGCTTCCATCTTCTCGGTATCGGTCACCATGTACGGCGAAATGTAGCCGCGGTCAAACTGCATACCTTCGACAACTTCGCAGTATGTTTCAGCAGATTTGGATTCTTCAACCGTGATAACACCGTCCGAAGTAACCTTTTCCATTGCGTCGGCAATTAACTTACCGATGACTTCGTCTGCGGAAGAAACCGCGCCGACACGAGCGATATCGCCCGAACCGTTGACCTTCTTGGAAATATCCTTGAGGGATTCGACTGCCTTGTTGACGGCTTTCTGAATGCCCTTTCTGACGATCATAGGGTTAGCACCGGCCGCAACGTTCTTCATACCTTCTCTGACAAAAGCCTGAGCAAGAAGAATGGCGGTGGTTGTGCCGTCGCCGGCTGCGTCGTTGGTCTTGGTAGCGACTTCCTTCAAGAGCTGTGCGCCCATGTTTTCCATCGGGTCTTCCAAATCAACTTCTTTTGCAATGGTAACACCGTCGTTAGTGATGAGCGGCGCACCGAATTTTTTATCCAAAACAACGTTTCTGCCCTTCGGGCCAAGCGTTACCTTTACGGTGTCCGCAACAGCGTCCACACCTTTTTTCAAAGCATTTCTTGCGTCAATGCCGTATGCAAGTTCCTTAGACATAACAATTACCTCCTGTGTTGCCCGATTAGTCTTCTACGACTGCGAGAATATCGCTCTGTCTTACAACAGAATATTCAACGCCGTCAAGTTTGACTTCCGTGCCGGAATATTTGCTGGTGATGACCTTATCACCTTTTTTCACCGTCATAACGACTTCCTTGCCGTCAACCATGCCGCCGGGACCAACTTCGATGACTTCGGCAATGCTCGGCTTTTCTTGAGCCGATGCGGTAAGAATAATGCCGCCCTTGGTGGTTTCTTCTGCTTCGAGAGCTTTAATCACAACTCTGTCGGAAAGAGGTTTCAATTTCATTTTTTATTCCTCCTAAAGGTTGATTACGATTTGAATTTGTTTAGCACTCAAATTCATCAAGTGCTAACCTACATTGTGTATTGTATACCCGTTTAGTGGAAAAATCAAGCATTTTTTTCAATATTAACACTTTTTTAACAATTATTTTGGCACTGTATAAATCGATTCGCCAA
Source organism: uncultured Eubacteriales bacterium (assembly GCA_900546385.1). Classification (GTDB taxonomy): domain Bacteria; phylum Bacillota; class Clostridia; order Oscillospirales; family CAG-382; genus UMGS882. Next base: position 8,162 of record URCT01000054.1, read on the forward strand.
AACCTTAGTTAAAGCTCGACCGTATGCTCTTCTACCGCCGCGTGCGCGGAATTGGTAAAGAAGACCTTTGCTTTTTTGCCCGAAAGCGTGACAGCACAGCCGATAAAATCAACAATTTTCTTTGTTTCGGGATCTGTCACTTCCTTAGAACCGACAACCACCGGGCAAATCTGACCTTTGCTGTCAAGCTTGCCGCCAATCGGCGAAATTTCGGTCGTATGCAAATGCCCCGATAAGAAAAGCTCCGGTTTTACGTTATCGCCGAGCAGCTTCAGCCATTCCGAAAAGAGCGGCTGCTCGATATCAAACGGTGCGGGAATGGTCAGTGAAAACGGATTGTGGACGATAACAAGGCGGTGCTCTATGCCGTCGGCAAGATATTCATTCTTGGCGTCGGCGATGATCTTCTTCAGATATTCGGTCTCCTCCAGGCGAAACTCATGGCAGCAGACCGTATGACCGTATTCGGCATGGTCGTCCGTCTTATCCTCGCCGCAGTCCATGAGAATGCCCCAAACCGAGCCGACGCGGAAGGTATAATAGGAATGCCCGTTTTCGGTAGGCGTGAAATCCGCGATATTCTCGGCATAGAAGCCGCGCGTATCGTGGTTGCCGCGCGAAAAGAGACAGGTGCGCGAGCCGTGCGTGACGGCTTCGCAGAGCTTAAAAATCAAATCGAAGTTTTCGATGTTTCCGCTGTGATCCGGCACATCGCCGTTTAAGATGAACAAATCGAGGTCATCGCCAAAATAAGTCGCCGTTTGGCTTGGAATATCGAATTTCCCATGCGTATCGGAAAGATGATAAATGTTGATATCGCCCGAAGCCGGAACCGGACGGAACGAATAGGTTGCCGAAACAGGCTCTTCGGTTTCGGCAAAATACGGCTTGCGGTCGATGATCTTGCGATAGGTCACCGTATATTCACCGGTTTTATCCAACGCGCACATCGGCACATTGACGCGGTGCATACGCGTGGACGAGCGGATAATGCCGTTGGAATGATCGTAATAGTTTTTGCCGTCGACCGTCACCCAGAAAAGCAAGTCGCTTTTGACGGGAACCATGATCTGATAGTCGTTTTTGACGGCAAAGACCGCCGGACAGGTTTTGAATTCCGGAAGAAGAGCCGGAGAAGTCATAAAAATCGCTCCTTTATAAATTTGCTAATTTAAGCTGACAATCAACTGATAGGTTTGTTCTTTTAGACACTTGACAAGCGATGCTTCGTCTTTGATAGCCTCATTTGTCAGAATGCCGCCACGTGCAAGGTCGCATGGTTTGTGAAAATCCGAGCCGGATAGTTTCTTTAAGCCATACTGCTCCGCCCAAAGCATGGCAAAGCCGTTGCGGGACTCGTAGCCGTTATGGCCGTTATAGACCTCAATCCCGTCCAAAAGCTCTGGTGAGGTGATCTGCATTTTGTCGCGGAACGGGTGCGCCTGATACACAAGCAGTCCGTCGGCACGCATGGCTGGCAAGGCTTTTTCAATCGGCGTTTCCAAAAGCTCCGGACGGTTCATGAAGTAATCCGGGTCGGCGCCATACACCAAAAAGTCCGTCTGATACGCTTCGGTAAACCGGAATTCACAGCCGTAAAGCACCGTAAAACCAATCGTATCCGCATAGTCCTTGGCAGCAAAATAGCCTTCGCGCTGAACCTTTAACATCTCTACCGCCGAAGCATACTTTTTTACATAGCGCGGAAGCGCATGGTCGGTAATGACAATGCCTTCATAACCGGCGTTTTTATACAGATCCACGATTTCACGAGCCGGAAGCGTTCCGCATTCGCTCGATTCCTTTGTGTGTACATGCAGATCGATCTTCATGCCTTGTGCGCCCCGTCTCTCTTGAAATACTGATAGTAATTGCACTTGATCATGCCGTTATACAGCTTGCGCACCTTATCGGCTTTTTTGCCGTACAGCCGTTCAAAGTCTTCTTCGGACGTGATGAAATACATCTGCCACGGCGAAAGCTTCGGGAACACTTGTCCCATTTTCCGGTACAGATCGCGTGCCTCTCGAAGCGAATCGAGCCGTTCTCCATACGGCGGATTGCAGACAATGGTCGTGCGTACACCGTCGGAACTTAACGAGAGTGCGTCCTTTTGGAACACCTTGACATACTTTTCCATTCCGGCACGGCGCACGTTGGCGCTTGCGGTCTTTAAGACATTCCGGTCGATATCCGATGCAAACGCACAGAACGAGCTGTCGCGAATAATCTTCTCGTTTGCTTCTTCCCTTGCCCGCACCCAAATGCCCTTATCGAGAAACGCATATTTTTCCGCTGCAAACGGTCGGTTAAGCCCCGGTGCGGTATTCGTCATCAAAAGCGCCGCTTCGAGCGGAATGGTCGCCGAGCCGCAGAACGGATCCCAAAAGCGGACGTCCTCTCTTGGACGCGCAATTTTGACGAGTGCCGCCGCAAGTGTCTCGCGTATGGGCGCGACACCTGCTTCGGTGCGGTAGCCGCGCTTATGAAGCGGCAGACCGCTTGTGTCGAGCATGACCGAGACCTCGTCGTTCAAAATGAAAAACTCGATTTGAAATTTTGTGGCCGTTTCTTCGAACCAATCGATTTTGTACGCATGTTTCAAGCGTTCCACCACGGCTTTTTTGATAATGCTTTGGCAATCGGGAATCGAATGCAATGCCGATTTGATAGCGTGGCCTTTGACCGGAAAAGCGTCTCTTTTTCCGATATAGTCCTCCCACGGCAGCTTTTTGACACCGTCGAACAGATCAGTAAAGGTTTCTGCATGAAATGCACCGACGCGGATATACACGCGTTCTGCCGTGCGCAGATTGACGTTTGCGCGTGCAAGCACATCTTCGTTTCCCGTAAAAACCACGCGTCCGTCGATGGTTTCAAGCCGCTTGCCGCCGCAGGCATCAATTTCTTCGCCGACAAATTTTTCGAGTCCGAAAAGGCAGGTCGCCACATAGGTAAGCGCGCCGGGATTCTGTTTTAGCATTTGTTGTTCCATACATTCCTCAATTCTTTTCATAAACAATACAAAGAAATCGCCGGCTCGCGTCGGCGATACTTGCTTAATCGTTCTTATTGTCCTCCATATCGGCATACAGCTTTTGATACTCTTTTGCCGACTGCTTCCGACGGCCGGTCAAAGCAAAATAGCCAAGCCGCACCACGCTGACAGCAGCATACACGCCGATAAACAAAAACGACATACACACCACCATAAAAATGCGGTTGGTTAAGGCCGTGTTGCTTTTCAGATACGATTCCGCGCCTCCGCCAAAGACAAACGTCGCCAAAAACGAAAGATAGGAAAGCGCAAAATGAACCGCACGGAGTATGACCGTGCCGACCTGCTTTTTTGCCAGAAAATCCGTTACCGTAAACGTGCACGCCACAAGTGACGAAAACAACGCAAGCCACAGAATCTGTGTGCAAAACAGAATATTATCCGTATTTAACAGTGCGCCAATGACGGCAAGCGTCATCACCAAGCAGCCGAATACCGTAAAAAAGCGGCGTATCCAAAGTGACAGAGCCTTTGCAAAATTTGCGTAACCGGTTTTCATGGTTTCGTTTCCTTTCAATATCTTTATCGCATCCGTTTTTTACAGTGCTTCCAAGAAGGTTTTCAGTTTTTCGGCAATTTTGCGGTTGCCAGCATCGTTCGGATGCAGTCCATCCGGGCAATAGGCCGCCTTTTGTGCCGGAATATCCGGGCAAACGCCGAAAGAAGCAAACAAATCGAGCACCGGCAGCGAATACATTTCGGCACCTTCGCGGATAACATCCACATAGTCCTTTAAGGTTTTGCCGTGCAGCGCATTCGGGACGGTATCGTTTTCACGGTGAAGCGGCGTAATCACAACGATCGGCTTCGTCGGATATTTTTCGATAAGACCGCGGAATAAGTAGTGTACCGCACCGCAGAAGGTTTCCGGCGTGCGGTCGGAAAACGTGCCGAACGGCGCGTCGCCGTGACCGTAGTCGTTGGTGCCGCCGAAAACGACGATAATATTCGCGTCGTCGTCCATCGCCGAGAAACGGGCGCAATAATCGTTTTTATCATACTGCTCGTTGTTCACGGTCTGCTGCCGGGCAATGCGCGTGCCGCCGATGCCGTAATTACGGATTTCGGCAACACCGGCAATTTCCTTCATCAATGTCGTAAACCGTGCTTCCACACAACTGGTTCCTGCGCCTTCGGTGATGCTGTCACCGAGAAAATTGATTTTTGTGCCTTTGAGTTCCATGATGTTTTCCTCGCTTTTGTAAAATATGTGTTGTAATAATTTATTTTCGTTTTCAGCTTAAAAATCAAAAATTCGTTTTGGATTGTGTATAAGCATTTGATGAATATCAGTTTCCGTAAAACAAGCTCTTTTCAATGCCGGAATTATAAAATCAAATACATACGAATAAGTTTTCTCCACTCCATTAAACTGACTGTCTTGCAGTTTTAATACATTTCCTTTCCACTGCCAATTGCAATCCGCACTAATGAGCACTTGAGACAAATAACCGCTATTTTTCAAGTATTCCATCAATTTCATTGAATTCCTGTATCGACTTCCTCTGTCGCTTACTCCAAAATTAGTGATTACAATATTGGTTCTGCTGTTCATTACATTTTCAATCTCATCTATCTTTGAATCAAAATTATGATCATTAATTTCATTTTCAAAATCACTTAATAGATGTACTTCGGATTCGATGTCAATAGTGGAGTTTTCAAATTTAATATAGGAAATTTGTGAGAGACTCAAAGAGTCCACATTATTAAATGGGTATTCTTCAAGGGTTAAATTTCCGTATTCTTTAATGTAGTCAATGATGTTTTTCATAGGTTTATTGTAGTGCATAAATACATTTAATGAAATATGTTCATCCATAATTTTAAAATTTTTAAAGTTCGTATACAATAAAGTTAGTGAGGGTGGATTGTTATGTTGATATTTGGAATTTTGAGTATTTGTCTGAGTTTAGATGTATTTGTATGTGCACTAGAACAGGGGGCTTCAATTCGTAATATTCGCTTTTCAAAAGCATTGGTTTATGGATTGATTTTTGCACTATGCAGTTCGGGTATGTTTTTATTAGGACACGGAATGTCCACACATATTTTTGGACGTCCATTGGCAACATTGAATAAATATGTTGCGATATTTGTCTTTTTGATTCTTGGAAATGGAATGGTCATTTATAGTTTTAAGCGTGGAAAGTTTGTGGAAAGACTACAAGAGTTTGATACAAAACAAATTATTAAATTGGCTCTTATTGGAGGACTCGACTGTTTTTTTGTTGGCGTTGGCTGTTATTATATGAATCTTCCTTATTTGATGGAGTCTTTCGTCTTATTTTTAATTGTACTTGCTGGCTATATGATTCATTTTTATATTGGATATTATAATGGGGCCGGATATCAAAAGGTTTATTATTTTCTTTGCGGAGTCGTATACTTATTTATGAGCTTATCATTAATTTTTAAATTAATTCGATTGTAGAGGTGATTTCATGACATTAAATGAAAAGGTGACAATGAAAGATCTTCTGAGTGAGGGATTGTATATTTTGATGCAACAAAAGCCTTTCGAAAAGATCACAATCAAACAGATTTGCGATAAAACAGGTGTTATTCGTGGAACTTTCTATAATCATTTTATGGATAAGTATGAGGCATTGGAATATTTGATTCATCGTATGTTTTATAAAGGGATTGAGCATGAATCAAATCCTCAAATTATAAAACATATCTTTCAGACTGTAAGTGATGATCGTGATTTCTTTAAGTCTTGTTATAGAATCACAGGACAGAATGGTTTTGAAGATTTAATGAGTAATGTGTTTAAAGAAATATTTAGAAATGTATTTTCTTATTTAGATGTGAGTAGGTTGGATTCAAGGTTCACAGTCGAATTTTTAGTGGATTATTATGCGAATGATTTATTATACTTTTTAAAGTATTGGATTTCTCGTAATTTTGAACCGGATGTAGAAACATATTATGCCAAGATCGATATTTTATTTAAAAACAGTATTAAAGAATTAAATATTCGATATATGGATAAATCTTAAATTGACAAATTGTGTATTCCCGTTTTCGACAGTTATATAACGCAACAATGAGCGCAAACCTTTAGTTTAAAGGCTTTACGCTCATTTTTTACTTTTATGAAATGTTGTATGGGAATTTTATTTTTCAAATTTTTTTAAATTTATTTAATGTTTTTGGTTGATAGTATTTTCGGTTCAGTTTTAAATCAAACAGTTGTTCAAGTGAATCCAGTACATCTGAGCCTGTGTAACAGGCCTGGTAGTACATATCGGAACAGTTAACCACATTCATGTTCTGTAATGTTTCGATGATCTGTTCTGTTGTGAAATGTGTTTTGTTTCTGTCTAGTTTGACCTCTAGTAATCGATAGATCAATAAAGCTGTGTAACAGATAAGGAAGTGTGCTTTTATTCTGTTTTCTTTGTGATGATATACGGGTCTTGAGCTGAAATTTGTTTTCAAGACGCGGAAACAATCTTCGATTTTATATCTTCTTGATTGGATATCCAAAACTTCTGCTTCCTTCATATCAAATATATTTGTGGCAACAGCGTAGAATCCATCATATTTAGCTTCTTCTTCAATACGAGCCTCATCTAAATAGTAATTCTTCTTTTCTTTATCACTCTTAATAAATCTGGTCACATCATTTGGTCCTTTTTTGAAGTTGTCAGGATCCATGTTGGTCAGTATTTTTTTAGCACGCTCGATCTGTCTGTTTCGTACTGTTTTCTGGTATTCGGCCATCTTTCTTGAATAGGTTACGATAATTCGTTGTTTTAGATTCCCTTTTGATTTTACCTTCTTTGTTTTTCCGTTCTTGTATTGTTTGACTTCGAATAGACCTAAGTCCACAAGCTTATCAACTGGTATAGATTTATAGATGTATCCATCGTAATAATTTCTGTTTTCTTTTAATGTGCGATCAAATGTCTTCATTGTTTCTAAAGAGGCAGGCTTTCCGTCTTGAGAAAAACGGTAATCGTAATCATTGAACACGGCCTGTTTTAGAATACTGTTCAATTTCTTGATGGATTGTGTTACTACAAACTTTCTTCCACAAAAGTCGTTAAATAATCTTGTGTCATTATAGCCTAGTCCGGCATCTGAACAGTAGATGATATCCTTGTTCTCAAACATTTTAAGCATCTTCTTTTCAGCTGGAACAGCACAAAGGGACTCATTGTCACTTCCTGGATTGATACACATACTTAAAGGAATTCCATCGGCATCCATGAAAAGTCCCATCTGAACGATTGGATTTGGACGATGTTCTTTAGATACACCATATTTTAAAAGTCCTTTGATCAGTTCACCTGTGATTTCATCATAGACGTCTTCATCTTCTGATTCTTTTTCAAAATAGAAATTAGTGCAGTCAAAATAACATACATTCGTATTCCTTTTGATTACTTTATTACTTGATTCAAATAAATGAGAAAGATACTCATCATAATTTTCTTCCAGTATATCCATGAAGCGAAGGATATCCTGGTGTGAGAAATCAAAATCACCATAGAAACCAGTAAGATTCTTTAAAGTATGCATCTTGCTTCCTGGATCAAGAATTCGAGAAAAAGTAAGAACCATATTTATCATATTTGGATTGAAAGCTATTTTACGTCCGCTGCATACTTTATCAAAGAAATCAGAGATTCCAAGAGATGAATAAAGTTCTTTCAAATAGAAATAGCCAGTATTCTTACAAGTGGATTTAGAAACAGTATTTCCTTGATTGATGACCTTGTCATCAAAATTAACAGTGATATTATATTCAACTTTACTGCTCTTTATATTTTCGTTATATTCCTTAACTCTTTGTTTGGCATATTCTAAAGGATCATCTGTAATCTTTAATAATTCTGAATGTTTACCAATACGTTCAACATTCTTTGTGGTAACCTTTTTACCATTGCGAATCCCAACCTGAATGAAGTAGGTAGGATCTTTAGATTTTCTGTCGTAGTTAAGTTTCATGGGGAAGACTCCTTATATAGAACTATTATATCACATATTACAACGCCGTACAACATCCGTACAACAAAATAAAAAGGAAATTTGACATAAAAAAAGCGCTATATAAGCGACATTTGGGATATTTACGATTTTACAACTGTCGAACTACCGAAAGCGCTTGCAAACATATGTTAGAATGCAGTAGTAAAAAGACGCTTCTCATTGAGGAGGATACATAGCTGACTTTACAAGCATAGAATAGATTATATAAATTGATTCACGACAAATGGCTTTGTTTCAAATACAGCAAGCAAATAACAAATTAAAAATTACTTTTGGAACACCCGGCTGCCAATCATATTATAATCCCGTTTTCGACAGTTATATAACGCAACAATGAGCGCAAACCTT
>URCT01000055.1 GCA_900546385.1 uncultured Eubacteriales bacterium
CCAGTTCACGGGTGGTGATGGAGATATCCACGTCGGGGATATTGTCGCCCGCTGCGCTCATGTCGTCGCGGCCGATCTCGAACTTCTTGGCCGTACAGGGCATCACGCTGACGCTGACGATCTTCTTAGGATCAATGCCCATCTTCTCAGCAAAATAGGTCTTTAATGTTGCTCCGAACATCTGCTGTGGAGACTTGCAGCTTGAAAGGTTGTCGATGAATTCAGGATAATAATGTTCGCAGAACTTGACCCATCCGGGCGAGCAGGACGTGATAAGCGGAAGCTTGCCGCCGTTGTTGACACGGTCAAGAAGCTCGGTTGCTTCTTCCATGATTGTAAGGTCTGCCGTGACGTTGGTGTCGTATACACCGGCAAAGCCGAGACGTTTTAACGCAGCAACCATTTTGCCGGTTACAAGCGTGCCGACCGGCATACCGAAGCATTCGCCTAAGGTCGCACGGATCGAAGGAGCGGTGTGAACAATGACGTGCTTGGTCTTGTCGGCAAGAGCGTCCCAAACCTTTTGGGTGTCGTCCACTTCGGTGAGCGCACCGGTCGGACATACCGTGATGCACTGACCGCAGGCAACGCAGGCAACTTCGTCAAGCTTCAGCTCGAATGCACAGCCAATATGGGTCTTAAAGCCGCGTTCGTTGGTACCGATGACGGCAACAGCCTGGTTCTTGTCGCAGACAGCAACGCAGCGGCGGCAAAGCACACACTTGTTGTTGTCGCGGATGAGGTGGGGCATAGAGGTGTCCTTTTCGTAATGAATGGTAGCACCTTCATATTTGTGTTCATCTTCCACACCGTAGTCGGCGCACAGCTTTTGGAATTCGCATTCGCCGTTCTTTGCACAGGAAAGACACTTCTTATCGTGGTTGGAGAGAAGAAGCTCCAACGTCAGCTTTCTGGATTTTAAGACAGCCGGGCTGTGCGTCATAATCTCCGTGCCTTCGCGGTCAAGAGGATAAACACAGGCGGCGACAAGGCTTCTTGCGCCCTTGACTTCCACAACGCAGATACGGCAGGCGCCGATCTCGTTGATCTCTTTGAGATAGCAGAGAGTCGGGATCTCAATTCCCACGCTCTTGCAGGCTTCGAGAATCGTAGCACCCTTGCGGACACTGTATTCCTTGCCGTCGATAATAACGTTGATCATATCCATTTTCGGTTATCCTCCTTATTTCTTGACAATCGCGCCGAAGTTGCAGTTGGTCATGCAGACGCCGCACTTAATGCACTTAGCCGGATCGATGGTATGCGGTACCTTGACTTCGCCGCTGATTGCGCCGACAGGACAGTTTCTCTTACATTTCGTACAGCCCTTGCACTTGTCGGGATCGATGCTGAACGAGAGAAGATCCTTGCAGACGCCTGCCGGACAGGTCTTGTCCACAATGTGAGCAATGTATTCGTCGCGGAAATAGCGGAGCGTGGAAAGAACCGGGTTCGGAGCTGTCTGACCGAGACCGCACAGAGAGTTCTGCTTGATGTGGTAGCAAAGCTCTTCAAGCTTGTCGAGGTCTTCCATTTCACCCTTGCCGCTGGTGATCTTTTCAAGGATTTCGAGCAGACGGCGTGTACCGACGCGGCACGGAGAACATTTACCGCAGGATTCGTCAACCGTGAATTTGAGGAAGAACTTGGCGATATCCACCATGCAGTTGTCCTCGTCCATAACGATAAGTCCGCCTGAACCCATCATGGAGCCGATGGCAATCAGGTTATCGTAGTCGATCGGCGTGTCGATGAGGGAAGCCGGAATGCATCCGCCGGAAGGACCGCCGGTTTGGGCTGCCTTGAACTTCTTGCCGTTCGGAATGCCGCCGCCGATTTCTTCAATGATCTCGCGAAGCGTCGTACCCATCGGGATTTCAACAAGACCGGTGTGCTTGATCTTACCGCCGAGGGCGAATACCTTCGTACCCTTGCTCTTTTCGGTACCCATGGAGGCAAACCATTCAGCGCCGTTTAAGATGATCTGCGGAATGTTGGCATACGTTTCAACGTTGTTTAAGATGGTCGGCTTGCCGAATAAGCCTTTTTCAGCCGGGAACGGAGGACGCGGACGCGGTTCGCCGCGGTGACCTTCGATGGAGGTCATCAGAGCGGTTTCTTCGCCGCAGACGAATGCGCCAGCACCGAGACGAAGCTCAAGGTCGAAATCAAAGCCGGTTCCGAAAATGTCTTTGCCTAAGAGGCCGTATTCACGTGCCTGCTTAATGGCGATTTCAAGACGATGTACGGCGATCGGGTATTCGGCACGAACGTAGATATAACCCTGCGAAGCACCGATTGCATAGCCGGCAATGGCCATTGCTTCGATAACGGCGTGCGGGTCGCCTTCGAGAACCGAACGGTCCATGAACGCACCCGGGTCGCCTTCGTCGGCGTTGCAGCAGACATATTTCTGCCCGCCTTTGACGAGATCTTTGGCAAGCTGCCATTTACGGCCGGTCGGGAAGCCGCCGCCGCCGCGTCCGCGAAGTCCGGAATCAAGGACGCATTTGATAACGTCGTCCGGCGTCATTTCGGTAAGTACCTTGCCGAGTGCGGAGTAACCGTCGGTAGCGATGTATTCTTCGATGTTTTCCGGGTCGATAACGCCGCAGTTACGCAGAGCAACACGCTTTTGCTTCTTGTAGAAGCGCGTTTCACCGAGAGCGACCGGTTCGTCGTCTTCCTTGTCAACAGCCGGGTCATTGTAAACGAGTCTTTCGACAACGCGACCCTTTAACAGGTGTTCTTCAACGATTTCGGGAATATCCTCGGCCTTCACGCAGCTGTAGAAGGTTCCTTCCGGATAAACGATCATGACGGGACCCAAAGCGCACAGACCGAAGCAGCCGGTCGAAACGATTTTGATTTCGTCGGTGAGACCGTTTTTGGCAAGCTCTTCAACAAGCTTTTCCTTGACGGCTCCGCTGCCGGAAGATGTGCAGCCGGTACCGGCGCAGATCAGAACATGTGAACGTATCATTATATTTTCCTCCGTTATGTTATGCGTTTTCTTTTAAGGTGAACTCAGCGACCGGCTTGCCGTTTTTGATGTGTTCTTCCACAACGCGCTTAGCCTTGTCGGGCGTCATCTTGACGTAGGTGACCTTTTCCTTGCCGCTCTGGTAGACCTCAACGATCGGTTCATACTGGCAAATGCCGATGCAGCCGGTCTGGGTAACGGTGGCGGTTTCGGAAAGACCCATGGCGTTTACTTCTTCCACAAGTGCGTTGAGAACCGGTCTTGCACCGGCGGCAATGCCGCAGGTCGCCATGCCGACAACGATGCGGATGTCGTTGGTACCTTCACGAAGGGAAACCTTATCCTTCATGCGGTTGCGGATTTCAGCAAGTTCTGCTAATGTTTTCATAATAGCAAATTCCTTCCTATAAGATAAATTTAATTTGTTGACTCTTGGTATTGTTCTTTGAGATAATCGCGTATCCAGACTAAGACCTCCGGACAGTCGAGCGGCACACCGTCAAGCGTTTCCTTGAACACGGCAGAATCCGCCTCAACCCGTTTTCCGTTCGGTAAAATATGCAAGAACCGGATATCATAATCGCGGCAGTTCTGAAACAGCGTGCAGAGCGTCGAAACGATGTCACCGAGCGGCGTGAAGTCCACATGATTTTTGAAAAAGACCGCCGTCGTGGTCGTTCCGTGGTGAACCGGGTCATCCTTTTCGGAAACCGAGGTGATTTCGAGATGTCCGCCGGTTTGTTCGGCAGCCAAACGAAACAGAGGAATCCCAAGGCCGACCTTGCGCGTTTTGCGCGTGGTGCAGAACGGATCGGTGACGCTTGCAAGAAGCTCTTTTGACATACCGCAGCCGTTGTCGGAAACGGAAATGATCATTTGCTCTTCGGTTTCCCGAATGGTGATCTCAGTCAATTTCGCACCGGCGGTAATGGAATTTTGCGCAATGTCGAGGATGTTGAGCGAAAGCTCTTTCATGCGAATGTCTCCTTGCTTACGGATGGTTGATTTTTTCAAATAAGGCTTTTCGTATGGAAACGGACGAATCGTCGGAACCATCAAGCTCGATGAATTCCTCGGCTTCGTGAATGTCCCAAAGATAGTGCGCATCGGAGTTCGACAAAAACGTGCAGCCGTCAAGAGCCGGATGTGCGGCCTTTAGGGCGTCCGCCGCGGAAGCGTCCGAAAGCTCGGCATAGGAAAACGCCGGCGTTTCCGGAAAGGTTCCCAAAATGCCGATGATGCCGTTTGCCTGCTTGTCGATGTGCGCCGGCATGACAAACGCACCATAGCTTCTTGCAAGGCTTACTGCCGTTTCAAGGTCAAGCGCGGTCGCGTTGATGAGAAGAAACTCTTCTTCGCCGATTTTTTCGTCATTTTCATCCAAAATCAGCTGTTCGCCGAAAATGTGCGGCTTGTTTTTGATCGGAAACCGATGCTTTTCCACTTCGGCCGAAAATCCGAGAGCTGCGTCGAGATACTCGAACAGGCAGACAAGATGGATTTCTTCGGAGGTGGTTAACTCCATGCCGGCGATGCCGACAATGCCGTTTTTCTCACAGGCTGCAAGAAAAGCCGGACAGTTTTTGGAAGAATTGTGATCGGTAAGAGCCGCAATCTGCAAGCCTTTGAGCGACGCCATGCCGGCCATGTTGTTGGGCGTCATGTCGTTGTCGCCGCAGGGCGAAAGACAGGAATGCAGATGCAGGTCATAAAAAAGCTTACGCATTTGGTTCAAGCAAGCGCGAAAGCTGTGCGCAAACCGTGTAGCTGTCAAGCGCGCTTCGGAGAACGTTGATCTCTTTGTCCTTGGCGGTCGAGAGAAATTCTTCCTCCACCTCGGCGTTTTCGCAGATAACGACCGTGGAAACGTCGATGAGCGATGCAACGGCAAGCACGTTTTTGTTGGTCATGATGGTGACCCAGACGTTGTCGGCCTTTGCGTGTCCCATGACCCAGCTTAACAAGTCCGAACAATACGCACCGTGCGGCACGCGGTCAGGAGCGGGCAGAGCTAACACTTCGGCTTTTAATGCCTGTGCCAGCGTGTTAACGGTCAGGTTTGTCACTCGGGCATACCTCGCTTTCGTCGTTCGAATCGCTTTTGTAGAGGGATTCAACGATTTCTCTCATTTTAACAATGCAGCTTTCGTAAGATGCCTCGCCGGTCACCACGTCTTGCGCGAATGCCCGACAGGTCGGGGAGCCGCAGGAGCCGCAGTCAAGTCCCGGCAGTGTTTTGCGGATGGACTCGATTTCCGCCAAAAGCGACATGGCTTTGGCACGGTCATCGTCTAACGTCACCGGGCTGTATCGCAGCTTTTCGGTCATGCGGCAAGCGGACGGAAGCGTATCGCCGTTTTCGTTCGGCCTGTTCTGCGTGACCGGCAGATACCGGCGAAGGTTTTGCAGCTTAACACGCGCAATGTAGGGGTTTTCTACAGTCATTACGCCGCCGACGCAGCCGCCGGGACAGGCGTTGAGTTCGATGAATTCCAAACAGGGAAAATCGCCGTTTTCGATCTTGTCGAGCACATCGATGACATTTTCAATGCCATCCGCGGCAAGATATTTGTCGTTGAGGAGTGCCGAACCTTCGCCGCCGCTTGCAGCCCAGCTCACGCCGACCATGCCGACGCGTGAAACGGGAACTTCGGCTTGCTCTTTTTTCATGACATCTAACAGCTTGAAATATACGTCGCTTAAGGAAACCACATAGTCGATTTCTGCGGCGGCATTGTCAAAATTGTTTTTAACATAACTGACCTTTGCCGGACACGGAGAAATAAAGACGGTGCGGATATCCTCATCGGCTAACTCCGGATGAAGCGCTTTTGCCTCTTTTTTGGCTTCGGCAGCTGCCAATAAAACAGGCGGCAGAAGCGGAATGACGTTGTCGCATAAAAATGGGAAACGAAGAGAAATCAGGCGCGTTACCACCGGACAGGCACTGCTGATGACAGGCCGCGGAACGGGATTGGTTCGTAAATACCGGCGTGTGTATTCGGTGACAAGCTCCGCGGCGCGCGCCACCTCGTAAACATAGCCGAATCCGAGGTCATAAAGACCTTGGAGAATGTAATCGATATCATCTAAATTCTCGAATTGACCGTACAGCGTCGGAGGCGGCAGGGCAATCAAAAATTTATCTTTCGGAAGCTCCGAAAATTTATCGTAAATTGCTTTTTTTGCTTTTTGATGACAGCGGCGAATGCATTCACCGCAGTCAATGCAGCGTCGCGGATCGATTTTCGCGTGTCCGTCCTTAATGCGGATAGCCTCGGTCGGACATCGCTTCAAACAGATGGTACAGCCCGTACACTTTTCAATGTCGAGTGACACAGAGTGCTTGTAATCGGGCATCGGCTGTCACCTCAAATCCTTACTTTCATCGTGATTTTCGTACCTTTACCGAGCTCGGTCTCGATGTTCATCTCGTCCGTATAGCGTTTCATGTTGGGAAGCCCCATGCCGGCGCCAAACCCGAGCGCGCGGATATTGTCCGGCGCGGTGGAAAAGCCCTCTTGCATGGCAAGGGAAACATCCGCAATGCCCGGACCGTGGTCGGTCAAGACAATCGAAATGCTTTCCGGTTCCACAAAAACCTCCGCAATACCGCCGCCGGCATGAATGACCATGTTGATTTCTCCCTCATACATGGCAATGGACACACGGCGGATGGTTTCGGGCGAAATGCCGAGACTGCGTAAGTTTTTCTTAACTTGGACGGACGCTTCACCGGCCGATGTGAAATTTTCACCGTCAACATCGTAACGGAACACAAGCGGCTCGCTCATAGCGTTTCCTCTTGGCTGGAAAGACCGTGCGTATACAGCTTTCCGCAAGCTTCAAACATCCGAAGCTCGGTCGTCATGACAACAATTTCACAATCCTTGGCAAGCGAAAGCATTTCGTCCGACGGCTCCTTGCCGCGTACAAAGACCACACAGTGCATATCCATCATTTCCGCCGTGCGGATGACCTGCGGATTGACAAGACCCGTTAAAAGCACCGCCTGGTTTTTGACAAACGCGAGCACATCGCTCATCATGTCGCTGCCGCAGGCGGAACAGACTTCGCTGTCAAGCAAATCCTCACAGCATAAAACCTTGGCGTTCAGTAATTCCGAGATCTGCGATATTTTCATAAGAACCTCCGTAACCTTTTATCGGTTCGGAAAACCCGAAACGGAAAAAGGCTCTTATAATGAAGTTATGCGTTGTATTTTTCGAGAATGCCGGGAACATCATCCGTCACGAGACGTCCGTAAACATCTTCGTTGACAAGAAGAACCGGTGCAAGACCGCACGCACCGACGCAGCGGCAGGATTCGAGCGAGAATTTGCCGTCCGGCGTGCATTCGCCTTCACCGACACCCAAAACTTCGGAGAGCTTGTTGTAAATGTCGCCCGAGCCTTTTACATAACAGGCCGTACCCAGACAGACCGAAATATTGTAGCGGCCCTTGGGATTGAGTGCGAACTGTGCATAGAAGGTGACGACCTCATATACCTTTTCGAGAGAAATGCCGAGACCGACAGCGATTTTTTCCTCGACCTCGATCGGGAGATAGCCGTAAATCTCTTGTGTTTTTTGAAGCACCGGGATCAAAGCTCCGGATTTGCCCTTGTACGCGGAAATAACCTCGTCAAGACGCGCTTCCTGTTCCGCCGTGCCGGCGAAGGGCAGGGTAGAAATAGTGTTTGCCATTTGCTGTAGTTCCTCCTTACAGAAATTGTTTTGGAATAAACATATGTATTATAGCACATATCCTAAAAAAAAGAAAGGCCTTTTGCAAAAAAAATCGGGCGTTTTCGACTTTTTTTATGAAATTTATGTAAAATGTGCTGGCACGCAGCGCGTTTTCAGCTGGCAAAACTGTACAGTTAGCGAGAGCAAACCGCACGATGGGTTTCGGCAATTTGGCTCTCACGCTAAAGTATGAAAAAAGGCGCACCGTTAAAACCGGAAACGGGATTTTGACGGATGAAAAAACGAAACGGCAGTGAAAAAGTAAGAATTTGACAAAAACGGATAATATATTGATATACAGGCGGCATTTTGCGGTTTATAATGCTATTTATAAGCAGCCGACGGGCGGCAAACCTTTAAGCTTCCCATGAAACAGACGATTTTTTGCGATATTCGCGCGGTGTGAAGCCCGTTTCCTTTTTGAAAGAGCTGCCGAAGTGGGATTGCCCGGAAAAGCCGCATAACGATGCGATTTCCGCAAATCCGAGTCCGGAGGAAACGAGAAGCGTTTTTGCGCGCGACAACCGCTTGTTTTGCAGATACCGGTGCGGCGTCAGCCCGGTCGCTGCTTTGAACAGGCTGTGAAAGTAAATCTCACTCAAATGCACGTGTGCGGCGATATCCGCAAGACAAATGTCATTTTCGAGATTGCCGTCCATAAACGCCATAGCCGCCTTCACAATTGCGGCGTTGCTTCGCTTTTCTTCGCCCGATTCGGCAAGCAGATTCTGTTCGCGCACCAAACGGGAAAGAAGCTCTAACAGCTTGCTTTGCGCAAGCATGACGCCGGCTTCTGTCGGCTCAAGCGTTGCTGCAATCAGCCGGTTGAAGCAGTCGGCATAAAGCTCTCTTTCGCTCAACGTGATTTGGTCGGGAAGGCGGTCGCAAATGCTTTTGATGTAGGCATCCTCTGCCAAAAAATGGATAAACAGGCATTTGTATGGCAGTTCGGTGTAGCGCACTTGCCCGGGCTTTGCGCAAAGGATTCTTTCGGTGTCTGCCGCAAAACGGTGTTCGTTCATATGGGAAAAGCCGCGGCTTTCGAGCGGCAGTTCGATTTCGTAAACCGAAACGCGCCGGTTCTTGGTGCGTTTTTGCTCGGCCGGATAAATCAGCGAGCTGTCGAAAATACCGGCGCTGATGATGGTCGGAAGAGTATGCGGTGCACTGTTCATGATATCACCCGAAAAAGTAAGATTTTGATATAGTATAAGGCTTTTGGCTGTTTTTGTCAAGCTTGGACGCGAAAGGAGAAAGAATCGCATGAAAGTGACGGACGTAAAAACCTTTGTGACCGATTGTTTCCGCACCAATTGGGTGTTTGTCAAGGTATATACCGATGCCGGAATCGACGGTGTCGGCGAAGCAACGCTCGAATATAAGGAAAAGGCACTTGTCGGCGCGGTTGAACACATCCGCGACTATTTGATCGGCAAAGATCCGACGCAGATCGAAAACCATTGGCACACCATCTATCGTGACGCCTATTGGCGCGGCGGCGCGGTGCTGATGTCGGCACTGTCGGCCGTCGAATGCGCGCTGTGGGATATTTTGGGCAAAAGCCTGAACGTGCCGGTCTATGCGCTTCTCGGCGGTAAAGTGCGTGATAAGGTGCGAATTTATGCCAACGGTTGGTTTAGCGGTGCCAAAGAACCCGAAGAATTCGGCGAAAAGGCGAAAATCGCGGCCGCTCGCGGCATAACGGCAATCAAATGGGATCCGTTCGGAAAGAACTACTTAACCATTTCGAATGCTGAACTCGAGAAAGCACTCCGGTGTGTGGACGAGGTGCGCAAAGCGGTCGGAAATTCGGTCGACCTGCTCATTGAGGGACACGGTCGTTTCAACATTCCGACGGCTGTCAAGATCGCCAAAGAGTTGGAATGCTTCAAACCGATGTTTTTCGAAGAGCCTGTGCCGCCGGATAACCTTGACGCGCTGAAGGAGGTAAAAATGCGCTCGCCGGTATCGGTTTCCGCCGGAGAACGGCTGTATACGCGCTGGGATTATAAGCGGATGTTCGATCTGATGGCTGCCGACTATATCCAGCCGGATGTGTCGCACGCCGGCGGTATTCTGGAGCTAAAGAAGATAGCCGCCGAATCGGAGTGCTGGTATATGGGATTTGCGCCGCACAATCCGTCCGGACCCGTTGCGTGCGCGGCGACCTTGCAGCTTGCGGCCTGCTGTCAGAATTTTGAGATTCTCGAAATCATGTATTCCGACGTCGATTATCGTGGAGATTTGACCGATGAAGCACTTGTTTATGCCGACGGCTGCATTGCCATTCCGGATAGATCGGGTATCGGCATTACGATAAACGAAGCCGAATGCCTGAAGCATCCCTATAAGCCGCATACGCTACGCCACTATACCGGCACTCTTACCGATATCCGACCGGCAAAGACCGAATTTTACTTTTAAGGAGATTTGAAGCCATGAAACGATTTGAAATTAAAGACCACGAACCGAGCCTGCTTCCGGAGGGTGAGTGGCGTCTTGCATGGGCTGACGAATTCGACGGAACCGCGCTTGACCGCACAAAATGGGATTTCCGCTTAAACTATTGGGGAAGACCGAATCCGGCCTATACTGATAAAGGCATTGTGCTTGACGGAAAAAGCTGTATCGAGCTGCACCGCACCGAACACGACGGCTATTATGTTTCGCCGCAGCTTCAGACCGGCTCAAACTCGTTCGATATTCCAAAGACCTCCGCCGTGAATCCTTGGGGACAGAACGACATTTGGCCGCTCGGCGAGTTGTCTGAACCGAAGTTTATGCACCGGTAGGGGTACTATGAATGCCGCTGTAAGTTTCAAAAATATCCGGATGAAATGTGGAGCGCGTTCTGGATGCAGTCGCCGAGCATCGGAACGGCCTATGACCCGACCTATTGCGGGATCGAATGCGACATTATGGAGTGCTTCAAAGCCGGCGAATGCACCACCGGCAACATCATGGGCGGCTACGGCAGTCAATTTCGTGAGGAAGCGCGTGTTCGCTACTCGCTCAAAGCTACAAAAGACGGCTTTCATCGCTTCGGTATGGATTGGACGCCGCAAGGGTATACCTTCTATTGCGACGGAGAGATTGTTTCCCAAACGAGTGAACATGTGTCGCATGTGCCGGAATTTTTGCTTCTGACAACTGAGGTTCAAGGGTATCGGTCAAATGCTCCGTTAAAGGTCGGAGAAACGTTTGTCGACGATGCGTTTATTGTGGATTATGTGCGCGTGTTCGACCGCATCATAATATAGGAAAGGCTGACTATTTATGAAAAAAGCTATGCTTGTGACCGGCGGCACAGTCGGAACAGGACTTGCGTGTGCGCACCGTTTTGCTTCCGAAGGCTATGCAGTGCTTATCACCAGCCGCGACGGCGTGCGTGCCGAAAAGGCGGCAAGGGAAGTGGCGGCGACGCACGGCGTTTTTGCGCACGGCTATGAGCTTGCGGCCGGAAACGAACAAGCGGTCATCGATGTTTTTAACGATATCGATACGCGCGGCCTTTTTGCTGAAACCGTGATTCTCAATTCCGCCAATATGGGCTTTGGCAATGACCCGGCCACGGGCATGGATTTCTTTACCGTGCCGGTGGAGGAATTTGCCGGCGTTTTCGAAACCAATCTCGTCTGGAATTTTACTATCGTGCGGCAGGCGGCGTTTCGTATGCGTGAACACCGTAAGGGTGCGATCGTCTTTATCAGCTCCAACACGGCTTACCGTGCCATTCCGAACCGTAGTGCATATTGTGCCTCCAAGGGCGGTATCAATGCCATGAGCCGCGCATTCGCGGTGGATCTGGGACCCTACGGAATCCGCTCCAATGTGGTGCTGCCGGGAACCATCAAAACTGAACGTTGGGTGAAAATGGGCGATAAGCAGATTGTCAACGGTGCCTTAACGCCGCTCGGCGATATTTCCGATTTCGAGGATATTGCAAACGCTGCATGGTATTTAGGCAGTGACGAATCCAAAAACGTCACCGGTACGGAAATTGCCGTGGACGGCGGTATGAGCGTTCAGCTCTATCCGCAGATTCTCGGAGAGTATAAAAGAAAAGCCATGGAAAAGGGATTATAATACGGAAAGAACCGGTCGATCGCCCGGTTCTTTTTTATGAGCCGAATGGAATGCGGGTGATATTTTTTCTTGTGCGCAAGGTTGACTTTTCCGGAAAAATGTGGTATAATCGGGCTTACTTGAAACGATAAAACCACAGACTTTCAAACGGAGGAAAGTGCCATGTACAAGGCTTCAAACGGAAAATGCTATTATAAAGTCGGATTGCACATCCACACCAATTTGTCGGACGGCGCGGTATCGCCCGAACAAATGGCGGAAATTTACCGGGCGGCCGGTTTCGACGCCGTGGCAATCACCGACCATTGGGTCTATCATCCGCAGGACGAGATCGGCGGTCTTACGATTCTTTCCGGCTGTGAATACAACATCGATTTCGGTATTCGTGATACCGCAGACGGAATCATGCACATTGTCGGCATCGGCATGAAAACAAAACCGGAATTGGATGAAAAAACGGCGCGCCGTCAGGAGGTCATCGACGCGATAAACGACTGCGGCGGTATGGCGGTTTTAGCGCATCCGTATTGGTCGCTTAACACGAAAGAGGATGTGGAGGCGCTTCACGGCTTTTCGCTTCTTGAAATCTACAATTCGGTTTCCGACGCACATCAAAGTGTTCGCCCGTATTCGGGATATCTCGTGGATGTCCTTGCCAACGACGGTTATGTGCTGCCGCTCATTGCTACGGACGACACGCACTATTACGACGGAACGGACGACGCAAAGTCATTTTTGATGGTGGAGGCGGAAAGCGGCTCGGCGGAGGACATTTTAAGCGGAATCCGCGCGTCGCGTTTTTATGCTTCGCAAGGGCCGGAATTATATGTTAAGCAGACCGGAGAGGGAGAAAGAACCATAAGTGTTCGGTGCAGTCCTTGTTCGCTTATCAGCTTTGTTACGAATGCGTCTTGGTCAAAGAACCGCGTGTTCCGCGGCGAAAATTTAACAAGTGCGGAATACACGATGCAGGATTTCGATAAGTGGGTTCGCATAGAGATAAAGGATGCCGAAGGCCGTTTTGCATGGAGTAACGTTATTACCTTTTTCTCAAACCGATAAGGCAAAGTGTATACACAGTTTAATGCAATACATATGATCAGACAAAACGCTCATTATACGGGCGTTTTTTGTTTGCACATTGTAAGAAACAAGAAAAATTAACATTTGTCTTGCTATTTTTTTGTCAAACTACTTGAAAAATCCGGAAAAGCGGTATATAATAGTTTTTATAATGGGGGATAAGTTGGAGCAACTATTATTACCATTTGAATTCACATATGGAGGTAAACCTATGGATTTACAGAAAAGAAGCGATATGCTTGCCAAAGCCAAGAAAATGCTTTCTGACAAATCCGCTGCGGCAGAGCTTCATAAAAACGGTAAAAAGACCGCCTATGAACTCATGAACGCTCTGTTTGACGACGGCACTTTCTCGGAAATCGGTGCTTTTGTAAAAGCATATGCCAACGAACTCGGAACAAGTGACATCGCACAGTATGAAGGCGTTATCTGCGGCTACGGTGCCGTAGACGGCAGACTTGTATTTGCCTATGCGCAAGATGCTTCCCGTGCCGGCGGCGTCTTTACCAAGGCGGCTGCGGCAAAAATCGATTCGCTTTATGAGCTGGCACTCAAAAACGGCGCACCCGTTGTTTCCATGCTTGATTCGCGCGGAGCAGCCGTGACTGACGGTGTCGATGTGCTGGCAGGCTACGGCAGCGTCATGAAGAAAGCGGCGTCCGTTAAGGGCAAGATTCCCCAGATTGCCGTCATTGTCGGCAGTGCGGTCGGCGCAGGTGCCGTGATTGCCTCTCTGGCAGACGTTTCCGTTATTTGCGAAAACGCGTCCCTCTCGGTCACTCCGGCCAATGTCCTTGCCGCAAACGGCGCACAGAAGCAGGTCGGCAGTGCGGAATATGCCGCCGAAGAAGGTTTGGTCTCCGACAAAGCTGCAACGCCGGACGAAGCACTTGCAAGTGCCAAGCAGATCCTTGCTTATCTTCCTTCCAATAAACTTGATAAAAACGTCTATGCCGGTGCGGAGGACGATCCCAACCGCGCAACGCCTGAAATTGCTGCTGTTACAGCCAAATCCGACTACGACGTACACGCCGTTATCGCGTCTGTTGCCGACGGCGGTATTTATAAGGAACTGACTGCTGCAAAAGCAAAATCCATGGTGACCGCCTTTGCCTTTATCAACGGGCTTCCGTGCGGCATTATCGCCAACAACCCGGCTGAACATGAAGGCAAGCTCTGCGCCGGTGCATTACGCAAGGCTGCAAACTTTGCCGCTTTATGCGATTCCTTCGGCGTACCGATGTTAAACCTTGTCGGCACGGTCGGCTTCAGCGAAAAGTGCGAAGCAAACGGCGGCCGCATTGCCGAGCTTGCCGCAGCTCTTGCCAAGACCTATGCGTGTGCAACCGTTCCGGTCATCACCGTGAACCTCGGCGACGCTTACGGCACGGCTTACACGATTATGGGCTCAAAGTCCCTCGGTGCAGATCTCGTCTATGCGCTCGACAGTGCCAAAATCGGCGTGTTGAAGCCGTCTTCGTCGGTTGCCATGATGTGGTCGGAAAAGCTTGCCGGTTCCAAGACGCCGCTTGAAAAGCGCAAGAGCCTTGAAGAGGATTGGGAGCTTTACAATACCACGCCGCTCCTTGCGGCAAATGCCGGTCAGATCGACGACATCATTCCGGCGGAGCTTCTTCGCGCAAAGGTCGCTTCGGCACTCGAAATGCTCTCGATGAAATCCGAATTCATCAAGCTTTGATGAATCTGTAAGTATGGTGGTGAAAATATAATGATACAAAATTTGGCAATCGATGTTACAAAGTCATTTGCAAGTGCCGGTGAAGCCCTTGGTTACGGACTTCCGCTTTCTCTGTTCGGCTTTTGCGTCGTGTTCTTTGTGCTGGCTCTGTTGTGGGGAATTTTAACGCTGTTTAAGCTGTTTTTCTACACCATTCCCAACAATAAGAAAAACGCTGTTTCTTCCGCACCTGCAAAGGATTCCTCCTCTGTTCAGAAAATGGAGATGACCTCCTCCGGTGCGGCCGCTGCCGTTCTCGATCCGTCGCTTGCGGATAACGAGATTGTCGCGGCCATTACCGCAGCCATCGAAGCGTTCCGTTCACAGAACGGTTCGGTCGGCGGCTTCCGCGTGGTATCCTTCAAAAAGAGAAAATAAGTTTTGTTCGGTATAACCGAAAGATAGGAGAATATGAAAATGGCTAAACAGTATAGTGTTACCGTAAACGGAACGGTTTACGATGTTATTGTTGAAGAACTCGGCGCGTCGGCAGCTCCGGCTCCCACTGCCGCTCCCAAAGCCGCTCCGGCACCTGCCGCTGCACCCGCAGCCGCTCCGGCTCCTGCTGCAGCACCCGCACCGGCAGCAGCTCCCGCACCTGCCGCAACCGGCGCAGGCGAGAAGATCGAAGCACCGCTTAACGGCACCGTTTTAAGCGTCAATGTCGCTGTCGGCGCAACCGTCAAGAGCGGCGAAACGCTTTGCGTTCTCGAAGCAATGAAAATGGAAAATGAAATCGTTGCACCGCGCGACGGTAAGATCACTTCTGTCGCCGCACAGAAGGGTGCAACCGTTGCTCCGGGTGATGTGCTCTTTACCATTGCATAAGCGCGTCGCGGAAACAGAGGTGCTTATACATGCTTGAAAATTTGTTCCAGTTGTGGCAAACGACCGGTATTTATAAAATGATTTATAATATCGGTGAACAGGCCACGACTTTTAATCCGGAATTCTACAAAACGCTGATCATGTATGTTATCGTCGGCGTACTGATGTATCTTGCTATTGCCAAAGGCTTTGAACCGCTCCTTCTTCTGCCGATTGCTTTCGGTATGCTTCTTGCAAACCTGCCCGGCGCAGAGCTGTTCCATAAAGAGTTTTTCATCAATGAACAGGGCAAGATTCTATGGGAACAGATCGGTCATGAGGGCGGTCTGATGGATTTTCTATACCTCGGCGTTAAGCTCGGTATCTATCCGTCGCTCATCTTCCTTGCAGTCGGTGCTATGACTGACTTTACGCCTCTTATTGCAAACCCGAAATCGCTTCTCATGGGTGCCGGCGCACAGTTCGGTATCTATGTCGCCTTTGTCGGCGCGCTTCTTCTCGGCTTTACGCCGTCGGAAGCAGCTTCCATCGGTATTATCGGCGGTGCGGACGGCCCGACGGCCATTCTGGTTACCAAGACGCTCGCTCCGCATCTTCTCGGCGCGATTGCTGTTGCCGCTTACTCGTATATGGCGCTTATCCCGATTATTCAACCGCCGATCATGAAGCTCTGCACCAGCAAAAAAGAGCGCGTTATCAAAATGGAAACGCTTCGTCCGGTATCCAAGACCGAGAAGATCATTTTCCCGATTGCCGTTACCGCTATCGTTGCGCTTATCCTTCCGGATGCTACGCCGCTTGTCGGCTTCTTGATGCTCGGTAACCTCTTCAATGTTTGCGGCGTTACCGATCGTCTTTCCAAGACTGCGCAGAACGAGCTCTGCAACATCGTCACCATATTCTTGGGCGTCTCGGTCGGCGTTACGGCAGATGCCGCTTCGTTCCTTGCACCGCAGACCATTATGATCATTGTTCTCGGTCTTTGCGCTTTTGCATTTGCTACCTTCGGCGGTCTTATGATCGGTAAGCTCATGTGCTTTGTCACCGGCGGCAAGATCAATCCGC
>URCT01000056.1 GCA_900546385.1 uncultured Eubacteriales bacterium
ACTCCCTCGCAGGGAGCTCCGAGGTTCTGCAAACCTCGAATCAGCCCACCTAAACAACAACTTCCCACTAACAAAATTAAAACCTTTCCCAAAGGGAGAATCGAGGTTCTGCAAACCTCGAATCAGCGCACAAAACATCAACTTCGCACGAACAGAATGAAATCCTCTGCCGCTTCGCGGCTTCTTTCGGCTTCGCTGAAAGCCTCGTAAAACCCCCATAAAATTTCAAATCCATCCAAATACTATATTAAGGAAAGGAGCCGCTCCGATGAGAAGAACCAAAATTGTTTGTACCCTTGGCCCGGCAAGCGATAACGCTGCCATGCTCAAAAAACTGATTGCCTGCGGCATGAATGTTGCTCGCTTGAATTTTTCACACGGAACTCATGAAAGCCACCAAAAAGTCATCGATACCTTTAAGAAAGTGCGAAAAGAGTCCGAGCAGCCGATCGCGCTGATGCTCGATACCAAAGGGCCGGAAATCCGCATTAAAACCTTTAAGGATAACCAAAAGCCCATTCTTGCGGCAAACGACGAATTTGTCCTCACGACCCGTGAGATCGAAGGCGATAAACACGCCGTTTCCGTTTCCTATGCCGGTCTCCCGTCGGAGCTGGTTCCCGGCAACCGCGTCTTGATCGACGACGGCCGCATCTGCTTGGAGGTTGTTTCCACCACGGATACCGATATTCTCTGCAAGGTTCTTGCCGGCGGAGAAATCAGCAGCCGCAAGGGCATCAATATCCCGTATGCACATCTCGAAATGCCCTACTTAAGCGAACAGGATAAGGCCGACCTTGTGTTCGGCATCCAAAACGACGTCGATTTCGTCGCAGCTTCCTTTGTCCGCTGCAAACAGGACGTCATCGACCTGCGCAAATTTCTTGATTATCACGGCGGCCATGCCATTAAAATTATCTCGAAAATCGAAAATATCGAAGGAATCAATAACTTCGACGATATCCTCGCGCATTCCGACGGTATCATGGTCGCACGCGGCGATATGGGCGTTGAAGTGGAATATGAACGTCTGCCCGGTATCCAGAAAAAATTCATTAAGCGCTGCTATAAAGCCGGCAAAATGGTTATTACCGCCACCCAAATGCTCGAAAGCATGATCCATAACAGCACGCCGACCCGTGCCGAAATCACCGATGTGGCCAACGCCGTTTTTGACGGTACAAGTGCGGTCATGCTGTCCGGCGAAACCGCGATGGGCGACCATCCGGATCTTGTGGTCAGCGTCATGGCCAAAATCGTCTGCCGCGCCGAAACCGATTATTTCGATATGCAGATGCAGGATGACGGCCCGTATGTCATGGATACCAAGGATAAAACCAACGCCATCTGCGATGCCGCCTGCACCACGGCACGCGACCTCAACGCCAAAGCCATCATCGCCGTCACAAAATCCGGCGAAACGGCGCGCCGCGTGTCCAAATTCCGCCCGGCCGAAGCCATTGTTGCGGCAACGCCCGAGCTTAAGACCTTCCATCAGCTCTCACTTTCGTGGGGCGTTCTGCCGGTGCTGGCACTCAACCAGGATAACGAGGAAAAGCTGTTTATGCACGCCGTCGATTGCGCCAAACAGACCGATATCGTTTCCAAAGGCGATACGGTGGTCATCACGGCAGGACTTCCGCTCAATACGCCCGGTACGACCAACCTTTTGAAGGTCGAAACCGTTCGTTAAAACAGAAAATTACGTTTGTGCGCAGGGAAATCGGATGGTTTCTCTGCGTTTTTTAGCGAAAAACGGCGTGTGAGATGCCGAAAGGCGGACAATGTTCCGCGTTTTTATACAAATTTTACCGCATATATACACCGATCTTGCATGAAAATGTAGTTTTTTTATCTTACTACTTGACAAAAGCCCAAAATGTGTGTAATATATATCCTATAATATAAGTCGTAAGGCTTTATATTAAAAAAATCTTGCGCATTGCGCAAATTGGAGGAATTTTTATGAAAAAACTTTTAGCTGTCGTTCTTGCAGCGTGTACGGCTTTTGCGCTCGCCTCCTGCAATAACAATGCCGGAAACAACGGTGATAACCAAGGCAATTCCGACGGTTCCTACACCTCCGGCAACACCGAATATGTCATCGGCTGCACCGGTCCGCTTACCGGCGATGCTTCCAGCTACGGTATTTCCGTTCAAGAGGGTGCTACCCTTGCGATTGAGGAAATCAACGCAAACGGCGGCCTAAACGGTGTTAACTTCAAGCTTGATATGAAAGACGATAAAGCTACCGCTGCCGATGCAGCTTCCGGTTACGATCTGCTTTATGAAGCAGGTATGCAGGCCTCCCTCGGCTCGGTAACCTCCGGCTCTTGCGCTTCCTTTGCTGCAAAAGCTGCTCAGGATCACCTCTTCTTCATCACGCCTTCCGCTTCTGCGGCTGCTATCACCGATACCGGTGACAACGCTTTCCGCGTCTGCTTCGGCGACCCGGACCAGGGCGTTCTCGCTGCTCAAGAAATCAACGAAAAGTATGAGACCGTCGGCGTTATCTACGATACCAGCGACCCGTATTCGTCCGGTATTTACGAAGCCTTCAAGGGCGAAATGGAAAAGCTCGGCAAGGAATATTCCGTGCAGACCTTCGACGCTGAAAACAAGAAGGACTTCTCCACGCAGGTAGAAGCTCTCAAGGATTGCGACGTTATCTTCCTTCCGTTCTACTACACCGAAGCAGGCCTTGTCGCTAAGACGGCTGTTGCCAAAGGCTCTGACGCCGTTCTCTTCGGCTGCGACGGTTTTGACGGTATCGCTGATCAGATCGATTCCACCGTTACCAACACCATCCGTTACATCACGCCGTTCGATGTCAACAGCACCGACGAAAACGTCAAGAGCTTTGTAGATGCTTACCAAGCAAAATACAACAAGCTCCCCGACCAGTTCGCTGCTGACGGCTACGACGCTGTATACGTAATCTACGAAGCAATGCAGAAGGCTGGCGTAAACGATGTCACCATCAGTGCCTCCGACCTTTGCGCAAAGCTTATCCCGGTTGTAACCGGCGACGATTTCACCTATGTCGGCGCTACCGGCACCATGACTTGGGATGCAAGCGGTGCCTGCAACAAGGTTCCGACCATTGTTGAATTGAACAAATAAGGATCGGATTTCCAATCGCGACGGAAGCTCCGTCAGAGTGATTTGACGGAGCTTCTCCGACATATTTTGGTTTTTTTCGGCGAAACGTTCTTTCGCCGTTTTGGCATATTTATGACAAGTGCCTTTGTGAGTCGGCCGAACGGACAAGCCGGAACCGTCCGGAATGCACCGGACAGGTTTCCGACCGGAAAAAACCGAAATATAGGCGTGTCGCACGCGTTGCAGGCAAATACCAATGTACTTCGGTACAGATAGGCAGGAGATTTTATTATGATTACCTTGATAGACGGACTGAGCCTCGGCAGTATTTATGCCCTGATCGCGCTCGGTTATACCATGGTATACGGCATCGCGAAGATGCTGAACTTCGCGCATGGCGATATCATCATGGTCGGCGCATATGCCATTCTCGTTACAATGACGACCTCCGGCAATCCGATTGTCGGCGTTGTTGCTTCGATTGTCGTCTGTACGCTTCTCGGCGTGCTTATCGAAAAAGCTGCCTATAAGCCGCTGCGCGGTGCCTCACCGCTTGCCGTGCTTATCACGGCCATTGGCGTCAGCTACCTCTTGCAAAGCTTGGCACAGCTGATCTTCGAATCCAAATCCAAGCCTGTTCCGGGTTGGAAGTTTGCGGACATCCCGTTCTTGAAGCATTACGGCATCAGCACGGCGGCGGTGGTTACACTTGTGGCCGGTGCGATTATCATGGTCGGCTTAACGGTGTTTATCAATGTCACCCGTACCGGACGTGCCATGCTTGCCGTTTCCGAAGACCGCGGCGCGGCCATCTTAATGGGCATTAACGTCAACCGCATTATCACCATCACCTTTGCCATCGGCTCGGCACTGGCCGCTTTTGCCGGTATGTTCTATCTTTTGCAGATTCCGAACGCCGAACCGACGCTCGGCGCTATGCCGGGCATCAAGGCCTTCACGGCGGCGGTCATCGGCGGTATCGGCTCGATTCCGGGAGCTATGCTCGGCGGTATTTTGCTCGGTGTTATCGAAAAAGTCTGCCTCAGCGTTCCGGTGCTGGCACCGTATACAACGGCTCTGGAATTCAGCTTGTTGATTGTGATTCTGCTTGTTCGCCCGACCGGTATTTTGGGCAAAAAGCTCAGAGAGAAGGTGTAAGACATGGCAGGTTATTTCAAAAGTGCGAAAAAAGATTTCAAAATCAAATATTCCATCAATTATCTGTTGGTGCTTGCCATCCTTGCGGCCGGTTTGATTATGTATTTTACCGGCGGTCTTAAAATGTCGTATGCACGCCTGTTTACCCAAATCGGCTTCAGCGTCATTTTGGCGGTGTCCTTGAACCTTGTGGTCGGCTATTTGGGTGAACTCAGCTTGGGACACGCCGGTTTTATGTGTATCGGCGCCTATGTCGGCGGTAAATTTGCTCTTTCGCTCACGCAGGCGATTCCCAATAAGCTAATCGTTTTGATCCTTGCCATGCTTGTTGGCGGCTTGGTTTCGGCGGTGTTCGGCTTTGTCATCGGTCTTCCGAGCCTTCGTCTGAAGGGCGACTATCTTGCCATTGTGACGCTTGCTTTCGGCGAAATTGTCCGCAACATTTTCAAGAACCAAAAGATTTTCGGCGGTGCGATGGGCTTGCAGACCGGCGCAATCCAGTATGACAGCCGTCAACGCCCGACCTTATATATCGTTACATTCGTTGTGGCACTTGTCATGCTGGTGCTCATTCAGAACTTCATCCGTTCGAAACACGGCAGAGCCGTTACCGCCGTGCGCGATAACGAAATCGCCGCCAAAGCCATGGGCATCAACGTTACGTTTTATAAACTGTTCGTCTTTATTTTGGCTGCCTTTTTTGCCGGTATTGCCGGTGTCATCTACAGCCACTATACCGCAACGGTGCTCTATTCCTTCTTCTCGTACAACTATTCCATCGAGATTTTGGTTATGGTGGTTCTCGGCGGCATGGGCAGCATCACCGGTTCCATCATCGCGGCAGTGCTTGTGCCGATCATCAACTATCTGCTTCAAAACTATGTCCCGGCGGATTTGGCCGCATTGCGCTACCTGATCTACGCGTTGGTACTCATCTTCATCGTTGTGTTCAGCAATGCACCGGCCTTGCAGCCGTTGCGTGACAAACTGCGCATTCCTGTGCTGTTGAAGAAGCTAAGAAAGCATCAAAAACACGACCCGGCGAAATTCAAGGACGACGAAGCTTCGTGGGACCGTGTGCCGACCAAGATTCCGATGGATGCCATTTTGACCACGGATATCAATCCGAACCGCACGAATACCGGCAATCCCGATATCGGCGATTCCAAAGGAGGTAAATCCAAATGAGCGAACCCATGTTAAAAACGGAAAACCTCGGCATTACCTTCGGCGGCTTAAAGGCGGCAAATAACGTCAATATCACCATCGAAAAGAAAGAATTGTACGGCCTTATCGGGCCGAACGGTGCCGGAAAAACGACCGTGTTCAACCTGCTTACCGGCGTGTATCAGCCGACCTACGGCAAATTTTACCTCGACGGCGAGGATCTGACCGGCAAAACCCAAGAAGCCATCAATCATAAAGGCATCGCGCGCACCTTCCAGAACATCCGCTTGTTCAACAACATGACGGTCGTCAGCAATGTTATGGTCGGCCTTCATAACCGTCCGGAATATCGCTGCTCGGCAGCAGAAAGTATGCTCCGCCTGCCGATCCATTATGCCAACGAAACGCGTATGCGTGATAAGGCAAAGGAATTACTCGACATTTTCGGCCTCAAAGAAGAGCGTAACATTCTTGCCTGCAACCTGCCCTACGGCAAACAGAGAAAGCTCGAAATTGCCCGTGCGCTTGCCACATCGCCCAAGTTACTGTTGTTAGACGAACCGGCCGCCGGCATGAACCCGAACGAGACGGCAGAGCTTATGGATACCATCCGGCTCATCAATCGTGAGTTCGATATGACAATCTTGCTCATCGAACACGATATGAAGCTTGTTTCGGGCATTTGCGAGGAAGTGACGGTCTTAAACTTCGGTCAAGTGCTTGCGGAGGGCGAAACCTCTAAGGTTTTGAATGATCCGAACGTCATTACCGCCTATCTCGGCGAAGACGAGTAAAGCGCGAGAAGGAGGAAATCGGAAATGGCAATGCTTACAGTTGAAAATTTACAAGTATATTATGGCATGATCAACGCCATCAAGGGCGTTTCGTTTACGGTCGATGCCGGTGAAATCATCGCGCTGATCGGTGCCAACGGCGCCGGAAAAACCACCATTCTGCACACCATCACGGGTCTTGTGACGCCGCGTTCCGGTTCGATTGTGTTTGAAGGCCATGATCTTTTGAAAACGCCGGCACACAAAATCGTGTCGCTCGGCATGGCGCACGTGCCGGAAGGCCGCCGTATTTTCCAAGAGTTAACGGTGTACGATAACCTGCGGCTCGGTGCGTTTACGCTGCATGACAACAAACGCTATGACAGCAACCTTGCGTATGTGTACAAGCATTTTCCGCGCTTGGAAGAGCGCAAAAAGCAGATCGCCGGCACGCTTTCCGGCGGTGAGCAGCAAAT
Source organism: uncultured Eubacteriales bacterium (assembly GCA_900546385.1). Lineage (GTDB taxonomy): Bacteria > Bacillota > Clostridia > Oscillospirales > CAG-382 > UMGS882. The sequence goes on from URCT01000056.1 coordinate 6,677, forward strand.
GCTCGCCATGGGACGTGCGCTCATGTCCAACCCGAAAATCATCTTGATGGATGAACCGTCCATGGGTCTTTCGCCGCTTTTGGTGAATGAGATTTTCCATATCATCCGCGAGGTGTCCGCCGACGGCACAACGGTGCTGCTTGTCGAGCAGAACGCCAAAAAGGCACTTTCGATCGCCAATCGCGCGTATGTGCTTGAGACCGGCACGATTTCGCTGTCCGGCAACGCGGCGGATCTGATGGGCAATGAACAGGTGAAAAAAGCCTATCTCGGTGAATAATGCGAAGCAAAAAAACGACCGCCCGGCGTGTTGCCGGGCGGTTTTAATGATTGACACGAGCCAATTTCGTTGGCTCGCGTTCTTTTTTTCTCACAGCTTTGCAATGTCGGCAAGCAGCGTATCGACCTCGGCTTGCGTGGTTGCCCAACTTGTGCAGAAACGCACAATCGTTCCTTGCGGTGTGGCTCCTTCTTCCTCAAAGTAGTAACCTTGCGCCAACGTTTTCTTTTGCGGTGCGGTCAATATCACAAACTGTTGGTTGGTGCAGCTATCGACCCAAAACGGGATGCCTTTGGCTGCAAAAGCCCGCTTTATCTGCATTGCAAGTGCATCGGCTTGCTTCGTCTTTTCAAAATATTCACCGCTCTCGAGCATAAGCGCAAATTGCAGCCCCATCAGCCATCCCTTTGCCAACACCGCACCGTGCTGCTTCATGTACGCTTTGAAGCGGTATTGGAGAGAGGCTTCTGTAATAACCAAAGCTTCACCGAACAGAGCACCGCACTTTGTTCCGCCGATATAGAACACATCTGTCAGTTCTGCGAAATCTTTCAGTGTTAAATCGTTCTCCGTTGCACCCAGACCATAGCCCATTCTGGCACCGTCCACAAATAGATACATTCCGTATTTTTTGCAGACCTCACGGATGTCACACAGTTCTTGCTTGGAATACAACGTACCCTGTTCGGTCGGAAAGGACAGATATACCATCTTTGGTTCTGTCAGATATTCCGGAGTACCGCCGTCGTAATACGCTGCTGCGCACGCAGCGATCTGTTGTGCGGTAATCTTGCCGTTCGTGTTTGGAAGCTCCAGAATTTTATGCCCGGTGTTCTCAATCGAAGCCGCCTCGTGGCAGTTGATGTGTCCGGTGTCGGCAGCGATCACGCTTTGAATGGGAGACAATGCTGCCGAGATGGCAACGATATTTGCCTGTGTTGCACCGGGAATAAATTTTATCAGAGCATCTTCCTTCGCAATCAATTTCCGAATGACGGTTTCCGCTCTGTCGCACCACACGTCCTCACCGTAGCCGGCGAAGCTTGTGTTGTTGGTGGCTGTCAATGCATTCAGAATCGATTCAAAAGCCCCATGGTTGTAGTCGTTGTTGAATCGTATCATTTCAAATATCTCCTTATTTTGCATTTTCTGATTTTCAATTGCTTTGCTGACTGAGGGATTGTTATAAATCCGTGCCAACAACCCTTCCGGCGCACTTCACGCGCCACCTTCCCTTGCACAGGGACGGCAACTGTCGCCGCAGTCGTGGTGGTAAATACCGGTCGCCGCGCACGTTTGCGCAACATACCGCAAAGGCCGTTTTTCACTCTCTGAAAATTTCGTTATTTTTAATTTTCAATTCGGAATACCACCGCAACCACTATCAGCGCACGAAGCTTTGGCTATCTCCCTAATTTTCAACTTTCAATTGTCAATTTTCAATTCGCTTCGCCGCCCGCACCATCGACAGCGGCCGTGCGGCTTCATCAAGCAAATAGCACCGCAGAATGCCGTCGCCTGCAAGGTCAGCCAAATCATACTCAGCCGAAGCTCCGGCTTCAAGCACTTTTGCAAGCACCTGAAAGCGTAACGGCCGCTTCCCGGAAAACAGACCGCCGATGAGCGTATCCGTGCCGCCTGTGCCGGAAAAATCGGTCACTGTGACCGTAATGCCGCCATCGGTGCGGCAGTCGATCGGCGAAAGAAACCGCGTGCTTCCGATTTCACGCGCCAGCGTCGTCAATAACGCGTCGGCATTTAACATCCCATAGCCGAAATAATCGTCACGTTCGGCACCGTTCAAAACCGATTTGTCGGCCGTCTGTATCAAAAGCTCTTCAAAATGCGCCGGCGTCAGGCTCTTGTCTGCCGATTTTGCAAGCGCCGCCACTGCCGCTACATACGGCGCGGAAAACGACGTTCCGCTGACCGATGCATAGCCGCCGCCGACCGCAGTTGTAAGGATCGAAGCACCGGGCGCGGCAATGGTCACCTTGTCGTTGTGCCGCGACGAGGAGGAAACGGCATAACCGGTTGCGGTTTGTGCCAGATTTGCGACACTGATCACACCGTCGTAGCTGGCCGGATACGCATACATACCGCCTTTGGTCGGGTCATTTCCGTCGTTTCCGGCGGCGGCCACCACGATGATGTTGTTAGCAAGCGCATTTTTCACAGCCTGCTTGACCGTGCGGCTGGCCATGTCCGTGTCCGAATTATAGCCAAAGCTCATGCTGATGACATCCACGCCAAGCTCGATGGCTTGGTTGATAGCGCCTGCCACATAGCTGTTCTTGAAATCGCTGGAACCGGCCACCTTCAGCGGCAGAACCTTGGCGCGATGCGCCGCACCGACAACGCCTTTCGCGTTGGCCGCCGCACAAATCACACCGGCTACTTTTGTCCCGTGTCCGACCGTGTCGGTCAAATCATCCGGATCGGCCGGTGTGACACTGTTCGGCTTGACATAGTTGATGCCGGGTAGGAGATTTTCCGCAAGATCCGCGTGTTCGTAAATGCCCGAATCGAGTACCGCCACCGTCACATCATTGCCGTAAAGGCCGAGCTCCCATGCCGCCCGGATGCCGGTTGCCGTGTGCGCCCATTGCGAAGAAAACTGCGGTTCTGCCGCATAATCGTAGCCATACAGCGTGACATAGTAGTCCGGCTCGCTGTACGAAAGCAAGCCCTCACGCTCGAACAGCTCCACAAGCGCGTCGCTTTCCACGGTGAACAGCGTCTCACCGCCGTAAATCGGGTCGAGCGCGGCGGCAAGCTCTTCGCCGTCGTCGGCATACAGCACCGGGAGCGTATCCAACAGCTGTTCTGCGCGCGCGGCCGCATCGTCGTCCTTAAAGCAGACGATATATCCGTCATAGGCGGCTTCTGCCGCGGCGGTAACCGAAAAAATCAAAAAACAGACGGCCAAAACCGCCGCCAATCGTGTTCGAATCCGTTTCATGGCACACCTCCGAAATAGCGCATATCCGTTCACTTCGGCCAAACGACCGAAGCGGCTTTGCATTCAAGGAAATCCGATGCCATCAGTATACCACAATTTTGTCGTTTTTGCAAGGGCTTTACGGGCAATTGACGGGAAAGGCCGTTATGGTTATCACGATCCACGATCACGCACGCGCCGCGCGGCGTGGCACTTCGTGCAAAGCCGTTTTTGAGCCATAAACGCATAAAAGCACAGACTATGTGTTTTCATAGCCTGTGCCTACACGGTTTATAACCGATTTATGCTTTTTTACGGGATTTTCGCTTATTCGTCAAACAGATTGGTGATGTCTATGATAACATCGCTGCCGACCATGATATCCATGGTTTCTGCTTTAACGAAATCGAACTCGGGAGAAACGTACTTTTTCATAAAAACATAGTCCTTTCAATTAAAATGAATTCAATGGAAATGCGCAAGTTTTATGCTGATGTTTCCATCAGACAACGCGTGCAAAAGCTCTCTCTCCTTTTTTTCTATTATAGCGGCCGTTTTTGTTCAATATGTTGTGCAAATGTAAATTTATTGTTATTTCATCGACTTGGCGCTTTGCTGTGACGCAGACGCCGGAAAGAAGATACATTTTGACATAGACAGGTTACGAAAAACCATTGCCAAAACGGCCGGAATCCGCTACAATACAACTGTAAAATCCACGGAAGAATTTGCGAAAACAAACAAAAATTCATCACATAAGGAGACAAGGTATGTTAAAAATCACTTTTATGGGAGCCGGAAGCACGGTATTTGCCAAAAACGTTCTCGGCGACACGCTGCTGACAGAAGCATTACGCGAATGCGAAATTGCCCTTTATGACATTAACAAGACGCGTTTGGAGGAATCCGAAATCGTCATCCGCGCCATCAACAAGAAATACAATGCTGACCGCGCCGTCATCAAGACGTATCTCGGCGTGGAAAACCGCAAAGAGGCTTTGAGAGGTGCAAATTTTGTCATCAACGCCATCCAGGTCGGCTTATATGACCCTTGCACCATCATCGATTTCGAAATCCCCAAAAAATACGGCCTGCGTCAGACCATTGCCGACACACTGGGTATCGGCGGCATTTTTCGCGGCTTGCGCACGATTCACGTATTAAAGGACTTTGCGGCTGATATGCAGGAGGTTTGCCCGGAGGCATGGTTCCTCAACTACACAAACCCGATGGCGATTTTGTCCGGCTATATGCAGCGGTATACCGGCGTGAAAACAGTCGGCCTGTGCCACAGCGTGCAGGGCTGCACGAGGGGCTTGTTCCGGAATTTGGGTATTCCCGAGCGGTATGACGCTATCGGAAGCGAGTTGATTGCCGGCATCAACCACATGGCATGGCTCTTAGAGGTCAAGGACAAGAACGGCAACGATCTGTATCCCGAAATCCGCCGTCTTGCCAAAGAAAAGAACAAGGAAAAGCACAACGATATGGTGCGCTTCGACTATATCGACAAGCTCGGCTACTATTGCACCGAATCCAGCGAGCACAATGCCGAATACAACTGCTTCTACATCAAGTCGCGCTATCCGGAGCTTATTGAAAAGTTTAATATTCCGCTGGATGAATATCCCAGACGCTGTGTCAACCAGATCGCCGGTTGGGAAAAGCAGAAAGAAGAGCTTCTCGGCGGCGGTGATATCGAGCATACGCGCACGCATGAATACGGCTCGTACATTATGGAAGCCATGGTGACGAACAAGCCGTACAAGATCGGCGGCAACGTGATTAACACCGGTCTTATCGATAACCTGCCGAGCGATGCGTGCGTGGAGGTTCCGTGTCTTGTGGACGGTTCGGGCGTCAATCCCACACACGTCGGACGGCTTCCGGTGCAGCTTGCGGCCATGAACATGACCAACATCAACTGCCAGCTTCTTACCATTGAAGCGGCGGTGACCGGCAAGAAAGAGCATATTTACCAAGCGGCGATGTTAGAGCCGCACACGGCGGCCGAGCTTTCGATCGACGACATCATCAAGATGTGCGACGAGCTTTACGAAGCACACGAAAAAGCCGGCTATCCGATTTTTTAAGCGTTCTGAAAACAAGAACCCGACAACCGTAAAAGGCGGCTGCCGGGTCTTTTGCTGTCAGGCGAATCGGGAAAACGCTTAATGCTTTCCGCTTGTATCGAACTGGCTGTTGTACAGCGTGTGGTAAAAGCCGCCGGCGGCGAGAAGCTCTTCGTGTGTTCCCTTTTCGATGATTTTTCCGTCGCGCATGACTAAAATCACCGACGCGGCACGGATGGTCGAAAGACGGTGCGCCACCACAAAGCTGGTGCGTCCTTTCATCAGCTTATCAAACGCTTCTTGAATCTGCACCTCGGTGCGCGTGTCGATGTTGGAGGTCGCTTCATCGAGAATGAGCATCGGCGGAAGGGCAAGCATCACGCGCGTGATGCAGAGTAACTGCTTTTGACCTTGGCTGATGCTGTCCTCACTTAAAACCGTGTCAAACCCTTTCGGCAGACGGCGGATAAACTCGTAGCTGTGCGCCTCTTTGGCCGCACGGATCATGTCTTCTTCGGTGGCATCCGGCTTCCCGAAGCAGATATTTTCACGCACCGTGCCGCGCTTGATCCAGGTGTCCTGCAGCACCATGCCGAAGTTTTGGCGCAGTGCGTGCCGCGTAAGGCTTCGGATGGGCTTGCCGTCAAGCACGATTTCGCCGCTGTCCACATCGTAAAACCGCATGAGAAGGTTGATAAACGTGGTCTTGCCGCAGCCGGTCGGGCCGACAATGGCCACGCGCATACCCGGCTCGACGTGCAGGTTGAAATCTTCGATGAGCTTTGCGTTTTTGTCATAGCTGAAGCAGACATCACGAATATCCACTTCGCCGCGGACAGCTTCCAACACGCCCGGTTCTTCGGGAACCTCCTCCGGCGTTTCTAACAGCTCGAAGATGCGCGACGCACACGCAAGCGCATTCTGCATTTCCGTGATGACCGAGCTGATGTCGTTGAACGGCTTCATATATTGGTTGGCATAGGAAAGAAGCACCGAAAGACCGCCGACCGTAAGCCCTCCGCCCAAAATGATAAAGGTGCCCAAAAGCGCAACGCCTGCATAAATGATATTGTTGACAAACCGCGTGGAGGGATTGGTAAGACTGCTGTAAAACACGGCCTTTAAGCTGCAATCGGCAAGCTCACGGTTAACTTTTTCAAACCGCGCCGAGGCTTTGTCCTCATAGCCGAACGAATGCACGATCTTCTGTCCGCCGATCATTTCTTCGATGAGAGCCGTCTGGCGGCCGCGCACCTCGCTTTGTTTGCGGAACATATGGAACGAGCGTGAGGACACGAATTTCGCCACAAAAAAGCTTAGCGGCGTCAACAGCATCACGAGAAGCGAAACCCATACGTTTTTGGAAAACATGAACACGAGCGTCACGCCGATGGTCACGATCCCCGAAAACAGCTGCGTAAAGCCGAGTAACAGCCCGTCGGACAGCGTCGAGGTGTCGGCAATCACACGGCTGACAATATCGCCTGTGCTGTGGGAATCGAGATAGGAAAGCGGCAGTTTTTGCAGGCGTTTGATGGCCGCAAGGCGCAGATCCTCCACCACGCGGTAGGTCATGTGGTTGTTGACAAGGTTCATGACATAGGCCGCAAGTGCCGAAACGGCGGCAAAAATGCCGATACGCAAAAGCGTTCTGCCGACGCTATCAAAATCGACTGCTCCTTCGGCAATAATGCCGTCAATGGCAGAGCCGAATAAAACCGGCACATACAGCTGCAGCACCACCGAAAGCGCGGCAAGCACAATGCTTGCAATCAATAACAGCCGGTATTTGGCCACCTGTGCAAGCAGCTTTGCGAGCGTGTTTTTGTTGTCGCGAAGACTTCTCTTCGGCTTATCGGTTTTCTTCATGACCGTCACGCTCCTTTCCGTTTGCAGTGTCTTTGGCAAATGCAGCCCGTTCCTCCGGGAACTGCGAGAAATAGATTTCGCGGTATGTTTCGCATTCGTTCATCAAGGCTTCGTGCGTGCCGCTGCCGGCCAAATGGCCGTTGTCAAGTACTAAAATGCAGTCGGCTTCGCGGATGCCGGCAATGCGCTGGGACACCAAAAAGGTGGTTACACCCGAAAGCGAAGCAATCGCCTTGCGCAGAGCCGCGTCGGTGGCATAGTCGAGCGCGCTGGAGCTGTCGTCCAAAATCAAGATCTCCGGCTGCTTGACAAGCGTCCGTGCAATCGAAAGACGCTGCTTTTGACCGCCGGACAGGTTGCCGCCGTTCTGTTCGAGCTTGAAATCGAGCTTTCCCGGCTTTGCTTCAACCACGGCTTTGGCTTGGGCGATTTCGAGTGTCTTCCAAAGCGCATTGTCGTCGGCGTTTTCGTTGCCCCACAGCAGGTTTTCGCGGACGGTGCCCTTAAACAGCCGCGCACGTTGGGCGACTGTGCCGACTTTGCCGCAGAGATCGGTGCGTGTGTAGTCGCGCACATCGATGCCATCGACCAAAACATGGCCTTCCGATGCGTCATAATCGCGTGCAATTAAGCTTACGAGCGTCGATTTGCCGCTGCCCGTACCGCCGATAATGCCGATGGTTTGGCCTTTTGCGGCCGCAAACGAGATATCGGTAAGGCTGGGCGCGCCGGCGTTTTGATAGGTAAAGGTGACATGGTCAAAAACCACGGCGTTTTTCGTGTCGGAATCCTTTGCCGCCGTCGAAGCCGGATAGGCCATCGCGGGCTTTTCGTCCAACACCGCCGCCACGCGTTCGCCGCAGGCAATGGATTTGTTGAGCGTGATGATGAGGGATGCGAGCTTAACCAGCTCCACGATCATTTGGAGCATATAGTTGTACAGCGCGACCGTTTGGCCTTGCTGCATATGACCGAGGTTCACCTGAATGGCCGAGGTGTGAATGAGTGCCACGGCGGCAAGGTTGATGAGCACATAGGTGATCGGATTGAGAAGTGCCGAAAGACGGCCGACGAATTCGTTTAAGTGCGTTAAGGCGCGGTTGCTTTGCGCGAATTCCTCCACCGACTGCTGTTCGCGGCAGAAAGCGCGGATGACGCGCACGCCGGTCAGATTCTCACGTGTTAATCCGGTTACTGTATCAAGCCCTGCCTGTGCTTTGCGGAATAGCGGAATGCTCACCGACATGATGAAAAGAATGACGGCAAACAGAATCGGAATGGTCACGGCAAAAATAAGCGCGCACCGCACATTGACGGTAAAGGCCATGACCATCGAGCCGAGAACGATGAACGGACTGCGGATGAGCAGCCGCAGAGCCATGTTCAAGCCGTTCTGCACTTGGTTGACATCGTCGGAAAGCCGCGTGATGAGCGTGTCCGTGCCGAGCGTGTCGAGCGACGAAAACGAGAGGCTCTGAATGTGGTCGAACAGGCGCTTTCGCAGATCGGCGGCAATGCCGACGCTGGCCTTGGCGGCAAAGAACTGCGCTGTGACAGTGCAGGTAAGACCGACAGCCGCCATGACAAGGAGCAAGAAAAAGCACCGCACGATATACGGCTTGTCGCCTTTTGCAACGCCGACATCGATCATTTGCGCCACCACCACCGGGACAAGCAGGTCAAAGACGACCTCTAAAAATTTGAAGGTCGGCGCAAGAACACTGTCTTTGGTGTGTGCTTTTAAGATCGGCGAAAGGCTTTTGAGTTTTTTCAAAGAAATCCCTCCGTGAATTGTAATCTTTTCTTTATAGTATACCCGATTTTGCGCCGAATGTAAAGAGGGGTTTTCCGCGAAATTGTCAACAATGTGTAACGATGGAAAAAAACGGGTATTTTCCGAAAAAAACTGCATAGCATAGTAACGGCCATGATGAAATGTTTACGGGAAAGGACTGGGGATATGTCAGCCAAACGAAAAAAGAGAGCAACGGGACAAAAGCCGCTTGCAAAAGCGCTTGCCATGGGAACGTTGACGGGAAGCCTTGTATGGATCGGGTTGCTGATCGCGGCGTCGTTGCTCATTGTGCGCGGAAGCGAACCGGAAAAGCTGATTTTGCCGTGTGTATTTCTTCTTGCGGCGTGTGCGGCGGCAAGTGCCGGAGCGGTTTGTTCGCGTTTTGCCGCGTGCGGTGTTTTGGTATCGGGACTTGCCGTGGGCGGCATTTTGCTTTGTGTTGTATGGGTGTTATCGCTTGCGCTTGCCTTTGGCACCGGCGGCAGTGCTTCGCCGGCACTCAAGGTGCTTTTATGTGCGGAATTTCCGCTATTTGCCACGATCGGAGCCAAGCTTGCCTGCGGGAAAAGCGCCGCGAAGCGGCGCCGGTGAGGCGTGGGCTTGCCCACGCCTCAGAGCCGCCGCAGGCGGCGCAAAGCACGCGGAGTGTGCTGCCCCGAATGGGGCGCTTTTTTGTCCTACTTTTTGTGCCTAACAAAAAGTAGGAGTTGCCGCGAAGCGGCAAAGGATTTAATTGGGTTAGTGCGAAGTTGTAGTTTTGTGTGCTGATTCGAGGTTTGCAGAACCTCGAATCTCCTTTTGGGAAGGTTTTAATTTTG
>URCT01000057.1 GCA_900546385.1 uncultured Eubacteriales bacterium
TATTCGTCAAGCCGCTCCGGCGCGGTATCCAAATCGTATTCAAAAATCTCGTCTATGGATAAATCCGGACGCGTTTTGTCTTTTTGGTCGCGAATGTTTTTGAGTGCGGCACACAGATTTTTTCCCACAAAGCCTTTTGCGCCGGTAACAAGTATCTTCATGCTTTAACACCTTTCGCGAGTTCCTCTTGAATGTACTGCAAGCTTGCGATTTTGGCTTTGGTCTCTTCGACGGACAACAGCTTTGTGTTATTGGAATTGAATTCCGTTAACGTGTTGCGTTCAGTGTCGCCTTTGCTAAAATACTTATCGTAGTTCAGTCCGCGCTTGTCGCACGGAACGCGATAGAAGTTGCCCATATCGATGGCGTGCGCGCACTCCTCGTTGGTCAACAGCGTTTCATACATCTTTTCGCCGTGACGGATACCGATGACTTTGATATCTTCTTTGTTGCCGCCAAACAATTCGCATACGGCCTCTGCCTGGGTTTGAATGGTGCAGGCCGGTGCTTTCTGAACGAGGATATCGCCGGGATCTCCGTGTTCAAAAGCAAACAGAACCAAATCGACCGCTTCGTCCAAAGACATAATAAACCGCGTCATGGTCGGTTCGGTCAAGGTGATCGGGTTGCCGCCGCGTATCTGATCTATCCAAAGCGGAATTACCGAACCGCGCGAGCACATGACGTTTCCGTAACGCGTACAGCAGATTTTGGTGGTTTTTGTGGTACGCGCCTTGGCGACAATCACCTTTTCCATCATGGCTTTGGAGGTTCCCATGGCATTGACGGGATAAGCCGCCTTGTCCGTCGAAAGGCAGACGACATTCTTAACGCCGGCTTCGATGGCGGCAACCAACACATTTTCCGTGCCGAGCACGTTGGTTTTCACGGCTTCGATCGGGAAAAACTCGCAGGACGGTACCTGCTTGAGAGCCGCCGCATGGAATATGTAATCGACACCATGCATCGCGTTTTTCACGGACGCAAGATCGCGCACATCGCCGATGTAAAAGCTGATTTTTTCGGCTGCTTCCGGCATTTTCGCCTGAAATTCGTGACGCATATCGTCCTGCTTCTTTTCGTCACGCGAAAAAATGCGGATTTCACCGATGTCTGTTTGAAGAAAACGGTTTAAGACGGCATTGCCGAATGAACCCGTGCCGCCGGTGATTAAAAGTGTTTTACCTGTGAATAATCCCATATTTATCCTCTTTTCTTTCTGAAACGGTCAAGTGTTTCGATGAGCAAGCCTTTGAATTTTAATGGCAAACCTAAGTATTGTCGTTTGGCTTTTTCCAACGATTCACACGCTTCCGTTAAAAAACGATCTCTGTCATTTGGATTTTGCTCCGTGTGTTTATTTGTATGGTTTCTTTCGCCTTCCATTCGTTTGGTGTACAGCAAAGAACCCGTTTTTCCCAAAAGAATCTCCCCTTTTTTCGTGTTTATATGAATCAAGGAACCGCCATATTGCTTTACGTCATGCGGAAAATCTGCAGCGTCACACAATGACAGCGGTATATCCGACAGCGTTATATCGCTGCCGCTCGCTCCGGGTTTTATAAACTTGCATTCATAGCACGAAGGGCGTACAAGCAAGCCCGAATAATACATCGATCCCCATTTTTTCCACGGCGATTTGATATGATAGTCCCGACCGTCGCTGTCGATAAACCATTCATACGGCTCAAGATAATGGTATTTTTTCGGACGAAAAACGTAATTTACGATTTTGCAGTGATACGTGCGCTCCAAATACGCGATATGTTTCTCAAAAACAACCGGACTGCCCACGCCGTTGCAAATAAAATCACAGCAATAGAGAGCATCGTGTTTTTCAAACGCTTTTCGTATGCCGGCACATTGACAAGGTGTGCCGATAAACAAAACGTCCTTATGCTGTTTCAAGTCCGAGGCAAGCGCGGCATACACCTCCCGAAGATCGCTCTGCACATATTTGGAGCCTTTGATTCTTTCGCAGTTTTTCTCGTCCGTACATCGAATATGCCTAAGTCTCATAGAAGAATCAAAAGCCGCACCGTAAACAACGCCGCCTTTTTGGACAAACGCTTTGGCCAAGGCACTTGCCACGCCGCCGCTGGTTGCCGCTTTCAGCGAATCAAGCTCTGTATTTTGTGCCAACAAGAGCTGCTCTTCGTTTGACGATAAAGCCGCATGGTTCTGTGGGCAAGCCGCAACGCATTGATTGCATTTCACGCATAACGACTCGTCCACTTCAGGATACCAAAAAGCAGCCTTCGGCGGAAGCACCTGTTTGATGGCGCCGACCGGGCAGACATGGATACACAACGAGCAGCCTGTACATTGATTCGGCTTTGTAACGTTCATGTTTCCTCCTTGCAAACGGGATCTATTTTAATTTATCCAACAGCGCCGCAAGCTTCCGCGCCTGAACCGTCTTGTTCTTCTGATTCAGCACAAATTTCCTTGCACGTGCGCCAAACATCTCCCGTTCTTTGTCCGTGAGCGCAAGCGCACGGGCAAGCCCGGCACATATTTCTTCCACGCTGTTATTTTGGATGACAAAAAGATAGTCCTTATATTCGGGCGGAATTCCGGCAAGATCGGTCGTTAAAAACGGCGTTCCGGAGGCCATATATTCAAAGGTCTTTGACGGAAAGCTGTATTTGGTATAATCCGCGTTCGGGTCGCGGACATTTACAAGCAGCGTCGCCTGTTTTTCATATTCAAACAGCGTTTGCGGATCCACAAAGCCCAAGTGCCTGATGCGGCCGTTTTCCTTGGCTTTTTCCCGAATATACCCATCCAGCGCACCGGAACCACAAAACCACAATTCCATTGTTTTATCGGAAAGCCGTTCAAAAGCGTCAATCAGCTCTTCAATGCCGATGTTGTGATGCAAAGACCCGGCGTGCAGGATAAACGGTTTTTTTTCGGCAGAGTCCAAGGGATATTTATCCCGGTAAACGCCCTCGATGACGGTATACGGCTTATGGAATTTCGCAAAATAGTCGTTCATTTGCTCCGTAAACAAAACATAGCCATCCACACGTTTTAACAAGTGCCGCGCGACGACATTCTCGATTTTCTTTAGGAACGACTTGAGCGGTTTCTTTTTGGCATCCAAATCCATATGAATGCTTAGATCCGGGCAGATCAAAACCGTCTTAATCTGCGGATTGATCTTTTTGATCTTATTTAAGCAAAACAAATACGGCAGGTGCATTTCGTAAGCGCACGCATAGGAAATGCCGTCAAGAACGTTTCCGTGTTTGATTTCTTTGAAAAGCTCCCGGATTTTGGTCGGAATGCGCAACAAGCGGTTTCCGTTTCCGGCCACGCGAACGTCGCGGCTTTTGGCATTGTGGCTCCATTCCAAACGCGTTCCGGAGGACATATCGCAGTCGGAAAGAATGCGGACATTGTGATGTTGCGCCTCCAAGCCCTCAATGATCGCCTGTTGAAAAGCAGAGCCGGAAACAATGCCCGGATAGGTCGCTTCGGGAAAGTACGTGTTGTCCTCTCTTAACCAAGCGATTCCGCCGATCCATAAAATGTTTTTTTGCTCCATGTACCTCTCTCCGCTGTACGTTTTAGTCATCGAACCTGTTTTTGATCTTTTTTGCCGGCACGCCGCCCCAAATCTCATATGCGCCGACATTTTTCGTAACAACCGCTCCGGCAGCAATAACACTGCCCTTCCCGATGGTTACGCCTTTTAATATCGTGACATTGGCACCGCACCACACGTCTTCTTCAATAACCACCGGCTGATCGTTTTCCGGCAGCTTTTCTTCCGCGGTCACTTCATCCATATACTTGTCGCGGATATCAATCCGATGATCTCCGGTGATAATCGTAAGTCCCGGACCGGACATAAAGTGTCCCTTGATTTCAAGCGGTGCGCCTGCTGCCATCAACGTAGCATTCGGGCCGATATAGACACTTTCTCCAAAGCGGATATTTTCAGCTCCGACCACCGTGAAATGCTCGTCTAAATAAGCTCCGCCCGGTTCTTTTAGTTTTTTGCGAAGATCGTTTAACAAGATTTTATGTACGGTTCTTTTTATCAAACACACAAACATGTACTCACCCTTATAATTCCGCTTGCTTTATTTGATTGATTTCGGAAAACAATCGCTTATATTTTTTGATATTCAACAAGGCTATTGTCAGGCAATAGAACGCACAAATGACAACAAAGACCGCAAGCCAAGAAATACCAGCCGATTCCATCCTCCTCTTAATCAACCAAAAGACACCTCCGACCAAAAACAGCTCACACAAATACATAACCATTGATTTGACAGAAATAAACGTTTTTATCGGTCTGTCCAGTATCGCAGACGTCTTTTTGCACAAGATGAAAATATATATAATCGAAATCACAAGTGTTGCCGCAGCAGGGCCAACCATTGCTGCTCCGAGCAGATTAAACAAGTAATACATGCCCAAACTGAAAAAGACGTTTGCTATCAATAACATAAGAGAGGTACGCATTAAGAATTTTGAGTTTCCGTTTGCGGCAATAACCAAATGAAAGCTTGCGAATTGTACCATACCGTCGCAAATATAGAGGATGAATATCGGTGTCCCGGAAACATATTCGCTCGAGTAGAAAAAGCGGATGGCTTCCGGCGCACACAAAAGGAGTGCACCGCTGAACATCCATACGGATAAGTAGCCGATCATGAAGTATTTGCGCAATATATCAGCCGTCATCGTATAGTTGTTTCCGGTAACGCTTTTCATAATATACGGAATCAAGACCGTTGCAAAGGCTGTCACCAAAATATTCAACGGAAGCGTTTTGGCACAGTTTGCATATATGGCCAAATCTTCCGTTGTCCCCAAACGACCAATCACCAGCTTATCGATTTCACGCATCAGCGTTGTTGTCACAAAGTAGATGCCCATCGGAACACAATACCGGACAACCGGCATCATTTTCTCTCCGGAGAAGGATAAAAGCTTCACATTGAATCTTATTTTTCCGAATATATACTTGAAAACGATCAACTGTCCGGCATCCAAAAGGACCAAGCAAAGAAAAACAACCGACAAGCTGTCAAACAGCTTCACCGATGCATATAACAGCACGACTTTTAATACAGATATAACCAAATTTCGGACTGCAATCAGTTTTGATTTTCCGCTTGAAACAAACAGAACCTGATACAAATGTGTGGCGTTGCTGATCCAAGGCTTCAGACACACGATGAGAATCAAGGGTTTTACCAAGGGGTTTTTATAATAGTCGGAAATCGCGCCAGAAAACAGCATCAGAGCAATTCCAACGGCTACACCTACCAACAGCTGAATAAAAAATATCGTATTGACATATTCCGCTCTATCTTTATCTTCTGTCTCGCCTTTTTTGTTGTAGTAATAATTGACAGAATCTCCCAAACCAAACAGCGTAAACGAAGCCGCAATGGTGATAATCGTATTGACGGTTGAATAAGTGCCGTATTCCGTCAGCGACAGCTCTACGGAAAGAAGTTTTGTCGTAATAATATTGGTAGCATATGTGATAATTTGTATAAATGCCAGCAAAATCGAATCAAAGGCAGGGCCATTCATATGTTTTGGATCGATACGCGCTATCTTCATGTCTTTCAATCACCGTTATGGATTGCTTTTCTTAAAAATGCAAACGATTTTTCTCGTTTCTCGTTCATGATTTTTTGTACGGAATCATAGTCAATACGGCTCTCCGGCAATGCTGCGGCAATCACTCGGCCATCGAGTTCAAAGGTATGCAGCAGTGTTTTTAATCTCGAATTGGTAGACGATGCCATAGAGACCATCAAATTTTTATGGAAAATAATCGAAAAAGCCGCTCCATGAAACGAATCGGTAACGACATACTCCGCATGATCCATGACATACAGCCACTCGGCCGGGCCAATCGACCCGGTAAACAAACCTTTTTTGAGCTTTGAAACGGCAGTTCCGCCGACCGTTACAACCGGCAATCCCGTTTTTTTGGCTAACTCACCGATTTTGGCTTCTACATTCGGATCGTAATTGAATATAAATTTCGCAATATATTTTGAAGGCAAGCCGTTAACGCTTTTTTCGCACGAACGCCACTCTTCTTGCGGAAGCAGCATTGTAGGATCAAGAACGACCGCACAGTCTGTATGCAACAGATTCGATACGATTTGTGCGCCGCGTTCTTCTCTCACAGAAATACACTTAAATTTTTCCAACTCGCATTTTACAGCCTTTGCATAAGCTTCATCCAAAGTATCAACGCCAAAGCTTGCGGCATATGATATTTTTTTTGCGTCGTCCTTGCAGAACGAAAAGAAGTAATTCAAATCTTTTCCCGTGATATTCGGGTTCCAAACCTGATCGCTTCCGCAAATCAAATAATCATATCTGTCGGAAAGCTGTTTCAGATCATCCGTATCGGAAAGCAGCTGTTTCGGGAACATACAAAGCTGTTTTTCAAAACGCCGAAAGCTGTTTCTGCCCGGGATATCAAGAAAGAAAATCACAAAATTCTTAAGTGGGTTTTCTTTCCGAATATGCTTTTTCTCGGACATGAACCTGTTTCGATAATGGATGATTTCCGCTTCATTTCCAAGCAACTGTATCGCCCGATAAAGTCCGCGCATTTGCAAAGCCGCACCGAAGCTCGGTGAGTTTGGGAATGTTAAAATACCGATTTTCATGCTTGCAAATCCGCTCCTTCGGCAATGTCACTTTGAGAAGCACAGCAAATACTTAATAAAATCAACGCCGCCCAAAAGAATTTCGTTGTCACGACATCCAAGAAAAATGCCATGAGCAAAATACCGGCGAAAGCGACTGCCGCACCCTTATCCTTTTTGAATGTGTCCTTAAACATTTTGAAAATCGGAACATTCATAAGCAGAAAACCGATGATGCCGGTTTCCACAACCATAGCAAGATAGTGATTGTGAATGGCCGCATCGCCTCTGCCTAACGCGTTGCCGATAACCGTCTGCGACGCGCCGGAACCGTATCCGAAGAACACCTTGACGCTGCTTATCGATTCCAATGCCCGTTTCCAAATCAACAAACGCGTGCCGCTCTCTGCCTCTTGGCCGGTTAAGGCCTTTAAGGAAAAGCGATCCAAAAGTCCTTCGGGAACGTGCTGTGCGATAAGCGGCAAAACGACAAACAAAAAGAGAACGAGCGGAATGCCGATCGACAGACGCGTTTTCCACGAGGTGTTTAAGCTAAGCAAAACGATAAGCAAAAGTGCGATCAAGCCGGAGCGCGAACCGGTCAGAAACGCATAATAAGCAACCGCCGCGCAAAAAACGATCGACACGAGCTTATACACTTTCTTTTGCCCGCCGTTGCATAAATCGTAAAAAACAAGGCCGAAAGCAACCAACATGAGTGCCGCCAAATAGTTTTGGTCAAGGCCTTCCGTTCCGGCATTCAAGGTCAAGCGGTGCTGATAATCGCTGTAGATAACGGCATTCGGAACAAAGGTCATGTATAAGAGCAAGGCTCCGACGCCAAACACCATGGATTTTTTCAGAAAATTCACTTCATATTTTGTAAAGGTCAGCGTGGAAAGCAACAGAAACATCAGCGCGTTGTTGAGATATATCGAATAATAGGACATCCAACGGGTTTGATCAATCGCCCAAAAATACGAAAAAAGCCCGTAACTCACCCAAAGAACGATGCCGATGATGCGATAATCGATCCGAAACTTATGCTGTATCAGAATATCGGCCAAAGCAAGCCCCATCGCCAACAACCCGACCAAACGCAGCGGACTGACCGATACAAGATCCGCAAGCGGATATTCAAACGGCGTTAAAAACAAAAACAGTGCCAAGCCGTATGTAGACAGATGCTTAATGACCTTTCTGTCTGCATTCTCTATTGGATTCACTTAATCTTCCTCCTTCGCACAAGCACGCTTCACGCCAAGCAACTGATAAAAAGCCCGAATATCCTGTTGGTTGCCGTATGTGCCGCGCTTCGTGCCCTCTCGCCATGCGGATAACAGCTGCGGCGAGCAGATAACCTGTCGAATGGTTTCATAGATGCTTTCGTAAGTGTTTTCCATAATCCTGCCGCTAATCCGGTCCTCCACCTGTGAAGCGGCTGACTCATAATCGGTCACCAAACACGGCAAGCCCAAAATCTGCGCTTCCGTTACGGAAACGGGTTTTCCCTCATAACGGGAAGCGAGAAGGAACACATCCATCTGCTGCACATACGGCAGCGGATTGAGCTTGTCGCCGTAAAGGATCACGGTATCCTCCATGCCCAAGGCTTCTACTTCCTGCTTAAAGCGTTCAAATTCGCCTCCGCCGCCGATCAAGTGCCACAGAACGTCTTTGGTCAGACCCTCTTTTTTCAATGCATAAAAAACCTTTAACAAGCGGTCAAGACCTTTTACCTGTATATCACAGCGGCAAACCGTACAAAAATTGAGGTTTGCTTTTTGAAGGACGACCGTTTCCGCTTCGGCTTTCTTTCGCACAAGCTCCGCCGACAGAATGTTGGGAACGACATAGGTGTTCTCTTTATATTCGGGAAAAAACTCAAAAAACTGCTCCAGACAATTCTCCGAAATCAGGACGATGCCGTCTGCTTTGGCAAACGTTTTTCTGTCGATTTCGGGAATCAGATAGCAGCTCTTATATTGCGGATGAATCCACACAAACCGCTTTATGGCGTTGATTTTGGAGGAAACGACATATTCGTTCGACCACCCCTCCATAAAGCCGATGGCATAATCGAACGACTCCTCCACGGTGCGCGACAGCGATACCTGTGAAGCCATGCCATAGTGCATCAGTATGTGCCGGAAATTGCCTTTCGGCGTGCGCCGGTATTTGAAAAAAGCGGTCAGTGCCTGAAAAAGGCGGCCATTCAAAACGGTTCGTATGATTTTGCGCTGTCCGGAGGAAAGCACTTTTGACTCTCGATACGCCGGTGCCAATACATGAACAAACGCCGGAACGACTTCTAACAAAGGTCCGGTGTTTGTGTATAAAAGCAAATATATTTCAAAGCGATCCCGGTCAATGGTGTTCATAAGGGACAGCAATGCCGTTGAAGTGCCGCCGGTCATCATCGAATCGTATACAAATAAGATTTTTTTCTTCACGGCGCATCACCTTCTCTGCCCTTATGTCTTTCTAAGTATGCCGCATCCGTCGACGCGTTATTTTCTTAAGCCAAGCTTATCCAAAACAAAAACGATATACAAACGGAAGCGTTTCAGAACGATATCCTGCAAAATCTGCTTATTTCTGCCTTTTTTGGCAAATTCATACGGAGCCGGATCGTCCTTGTCGTAATACTTGAAAAGCGTTGCCTCCTCCATATCCTTTTTCCACACGCTTTTCTTAACGTTTCTCATGAGCACGTTTTCTTTGTCAAACAGCTCATCAATAAACCACTGTTTTCCGGTCACCTTGACGGGTATCTGCGAATAATCAAGGCCCGCAGCACTGTAAACGTAAGCAAGCGGAAGGTTCGCACCGGCCTGATAGAAATAGTGTGACGTGCCGTCGTTTCGTAAATTGACCTCAAAAAAATAAGCCTTGTCTTTTAACAGGCCATACTCAACGCTGAATAAGCCATGGTAGTCGATACGCTCGAGGAACCGGCAAATCTTTTCCGTATCGGCACACGCCGGAATGTCTGCCGTAAAATATCCGTGCGAAGACGAGCCGCTGTCTGACAGCCGATCACGGAAAAAGCTGCCGGCAAAAACGGTCTTGCCGTCCCACATTCTTGCGCCGTACACAAGAAGATCCAATTCTTTTGGAATATACTGCTGCAAGATGAATTCCGAATCCGGCCGGACATACCGCATGGTGCGTTTTAACGCTTGTTCGTTCTTGCAGATCTTGAACTTGAATTCGTTATAGTGTCCCGGCTTTTGGTGGCTGGGCTTGATGAGACACGGAAATTCGATGCCGCGAAGATCGTCGCCTTTCTTTACGGCTCTCGATTTCGGACACAGGATGCCAAGCTCTTCGGCAAGTGCGGTCATGGTGTTTTTGTCGATGTATTTTTCCACATTGCCTTTGACGGTTGTGCCGGGCACGATGAAATGCTTTTCAAAGTCATCCTTGTGTCTGTCCACATAGGTGATAATATCATCACTTGCAATAATCAAAATCGGCTTTTTTTCTTCACCGGAAAAATGCTCAAACAAATAGCTGCGGCCGTCCTCGATGGTGGCGGTTTCGACATAGTTTCGGCAATACTTGCTTTTTACGGCCATTCCGGCAGAGCCTTTGACCAAAAACAGCAAGTCTAACGCTGCGCTTCCCAGTTCACGCATTAAGCCGAGCGTATTAAAATCGTCGATACTCCAGACGATCACCTTATTTTCTGCTTTTTCCATGCAATATCACCTTTGTATCAGTTCCATCAGCGGTAAAACGCTTAATGTATGTGCTTCCGTCATGTCGCTAAATGCGGAACACAGCTTTTCAAAATTCGCTTTGTCCCAGCTCCAGGGATCCTTGCCGCACAGCGGATGCTCTGCCGCAAGAATGCTGTGTAACATCAACACCACCGCCGTGTTGTCCGGCAGTGCGCGCACAAAATCGGCAATCTGCTCGGCCGTATTCGTCGATTTTACGACGACGCTCGGAATATTTGTGCGGCTGCCGTCGCCATACAAAAAAACATTCTCCGCATTGAAGCGGCGATACGCCCATTTGGATTTCAAAACGGAAGACAATCCATAGAGCACTTTGTTTTTGAGTTTTGCGGTGTCGCACGCCCGTCCGCGTCGGATATATGCGATTTTTTCGCCATAGTCGCTTTCGAAGAGTGCGTTGATTTCGGTTTCGGAGACACGGGAATTCGGGATCGAAATGCCCCACGAATCGTTTTGGATGCCCCACTGCTGCAGCTTTTCCAAAGCTGAGCGCATATCCGCAACCGTCGTTTGATGTTTGTCGCCATGCAAGCCGATCTCCCAGCCGGAATCGTATAACGCTTTTATTTCATCGACCGTCAACGGATCGGACGGGCTTCGGAGAACGTCCTTTTCCACCCAAGTGCCGTCGATAAAGCCGGTGGTGATATACACGGTTCCGCGAAACCGATAGCTCTCCATAATGTGCTTGACGAGCGAATAATTATCCGATCTTCCGTCGTCAAACGTGAACGCGGCATATTTCATAGGCGGCTCCTATCGTTTTAACATGACGAAGAATTGCACGGGAGATGCCATTAACGAACACATGGCATTCGTCAGACCTCGGCCATACCTTTTCCGCCGTATTTCGGTATATGCAAGAACCGCATAGTGCCGCATGGTGATATAGCGAACATCGCAGGGACTAAGCTGTTCAAAAAACGTTTTTTTATACTGATAGAGTGTGTTTTCACCGTTTATTTTTCCGTCACCGCTCGACAAGCCGCCCTCTCCGGTATGCACATACGCTTTCACGTCGCAGCCCGGAAGATAGCCGAATTTTCCGCCGCCCTCGATCGCCCGCAGCATCAGATAGAATTCATCGCCCACATTGATCGGCGCAAAGCCGCCGATGCGCGTTAAATACTCCTTCTTCAACATCATGGTATCCGTGCCGGTCATATGGTATTTCAAGTGATAGACCTTTAAGGCAGACGCTGAGGTGTCCGAGACATACGAGCGAATCCGCCGATCGATCTCTTTGCCCTCTTCGTTGTAAAGAACCAAGTCCGTGATACAATAGTCACAGCCGGTCTCTTCCATAAATTCCGCCTGCTTACGCACTTTATCGGGCAGATAAATATCGTCGTCGTCCAAAAAGGTAACATAATAGCCGCTTGCCGCTTCGATACCGATATTGCGCGTCTTCGCGGAACCTTTGTTGGAGGGATTTATAATGTGCTTGAACGGAATCTCCGGAAAGTCCTTACGGAACGCATCGACGATTTTTGTCACCTTACCGTTCCACGCGGCATCTCCGTTATCATCCACCAAAACGATTTCCATTTGCGGATACGTTTGCTTTGCGAGCGATTGAAGCGCGTTTTTGAGTTCGGCTTCGCGTTTATACGTGGCGACCACAACACTGACGGATTTCATTTGGTTGCTGCCTCCCGTTTTACGGCCGCTTTTGCGTCTTCCTTCTTTTTCAGTTCACCAGTGCCGCCTTCCACAACGCCGTCGGATTTCAACACGCTGACGATGGTGCCGAAGAAGCACTTGACATCCATCACAAAGCCTTTGCCTTTTCCAGCGTTCAGTGCCGCGGCATATTCTCCGTCAAGCTTTGCCTTCTCGGCGATTTCCAATTCATCGCGGCCATTGATCTGCGCCCAGCCGGTAATGCCGGGTTTGATGTCATTGGCGCCGTATTTCTCGCGTTCTGCAATCAAATCCTCTTGGGACCACAATGCCGGACGCGGACCAATTGCCGAAAGCTTTCCCGTAAACACCTGATAGATCTGCGGAAGCTCGTCAAGGCTGGTCTTGCGGATAAAGCGGCCGACGCGCGTTATGTATTGATCGGGATTTTCAAGAAGATGCGTCGGCGTATCATGCGGCGTAGACATTTTCATGCTGCGGAACTTCCAAATCATGAAATAGGTTATCTTTCCGTTTTTCTTTTGGCCGACGCGCTTTTGTTTGAACAAAATGGGACCCGGATCATCGATTTTGATTGCAATGGCAATAATCAACATCGGAAGTGCCAACAGCACAATGCCGATAATCGACAAAACCAAATCAAAGACTCGTTTTATAACGTGCTTATACATAACGTTTTCTCCGTTTTCATTACATTCTGTTCAAAAAATCATTTTACACATAGTAATATAATACTACATATATAAGAAAATGTCAATAGGTTGAACGTGCCGCATCTGTGAACAAAGTTTGCGTAAAATCCCTTTTTACAGGCAACGGCGGCGACTTTATCCGGATACGTGTCATTTTCCTTAACGCCAGGGTTCGGTCGGTTTTCCTTCGAGTATGTCGGCAATCCGCTTGCAGGCCTTGCCGTCGCCATACGGGTTGCAGGCCTTGCTCATGGCTTCATAGGCTGAGCGGTCGTTAAGCAGTCGGGTGAATTCTTTATAGATGACCTCCTCAGAGGTTCCCACAAGCTTCAAAGTGCCGGCCTCAACGCCTTCGGGACGCTCCGTGGTATCGCGCATGACCAAAACGGGCACGCCATAGGCCGGTGCTTCCTCTTGAATGCCGCCTGAATCGGTTAAGATCAGATAGGCGCGCGATTCAAAGTTGTGGCAGTCAAACACTTCGATCGGCTCGATGATATGGATCCTGTCGCACGAGCCAAGCTCCTCATCCGCCGCCTTGCGGACAAGCGGATTCATATGGATCGGATACACGGCCTTACAATCGGGATGCTCGTCAAGCACCCGGCGGATGGCACGGAACATATGGTGCATCGGCTCGCCCAAATTCTCGCGCCGGTGCGCGGTGATGAAAATCAGCTTATCCTTGCCGACCCATTCCAGTTCGGGATGCGTATAGTTTTCCTTCACGGTGTGTCCCATCGCGTCGATGACCGTGTTGCCGGTGACATAAATGCTCCTCGGATCTTTGCCTTCGTGCAAAAGGTGTTCTTGGGCAAGTGCGGTCGGCGCGAAATTGTATTTTGCCACAAGGCCGATGCCCTGTCGGTTAAACTCTTCGGGAAACGGCGAATAGATATTGTAGGTGCGCAAACCGGCTTCGACGTGTCCTACCGGAATTTGCAGATAGAAGCACGCAAGAGCCGTGACAAAGGCCGTGGACGTATCGCCGTGCACCAGCACCACATCCGGACGGATTTCCTCCAAGACCGGCTTCACGCGCTCCAAAATACACGTGGTGATATCAAATAACGTTTGGCCTTGCTTCATCACGGCCAAATCATAGTCCGGCTTTTCGCCGAACACCTCAAACACCTGGTCGAGCATCTGCCGGTGCTGACCGGTGGAAAGTAAAATCGTTTCAAGGTCTTTTCTGCCGCGAAGCTCTTTGACAAGCGGCATCATTTTAATGCAGTCCGGCCGACAGCCGACTGTTACGACAATTTTCTTCATGTGAAGAATCTCCCGGGTAATCCATAAATCTCATTTTCGCAAACGGTCTGACAATCGTTTTGCGTGTATGTATATTTTACCACACTATTCTCAAAATTGCAATGCATTTTTCGCATTTCTTTCGGCAAATCGACGAAAAAATGCAGTTTTAAGAGCAAAAAACGGTTTTCGCGCACCAAAAATGTGCGATTTTTCAAAAACAAACCGACCGGACAATCCTTTCAGACTGCCCGGTCGGGAAAATCATGCGGCTATGCACCTACGGATTGCACTTAGCACACGGTGTATAGCCTTGCGCGATCATGTCATCGCGCGAACAGGTGGCATAATATTTGTTGCCTTCTTTCATTTTCTTGGTACTGCCGCACCAGTCATAATGAAACTTTTTGGAATTCTTATTGCCGATATAGCTGTAAGACGCCGTCTCTTGCGTCGAAGTGTCCTGTGACACAGCCGGTTGATCCGAGGACGGCGCCTGAACATCCGCTTGCGGCGTATCGTCGTTTTCCGGCGGTGTTTGTGCGTCGTTCGGTTCGGCCTCGGGAAGCACCGGCGGCACGAGCGTATCCGCAGCTGCGTTGCGTTCGGTCGTCACAGACACGGTGTCGCCGTCACTCGTGCAAAAAACCGCTCCCTGCATATCCGTGCGGTAAACCTTGGCACCGCTGTCTTTCAAGCGGATAAGCGTTCCTTCGGTCGGACAGCCGTAAGGATTGTCCTTTCCGGCCGAGATAACAGCAATTTCGGGCAAAACCTGTAACAAAAACGGCGACGAAGTCGCGCTTTCGCTGCCGTGATGGCCGACCTTTAGCACCGTTGCCTTCAAATCCGCGCCGCTTTCAAGAAGGTAGTTTTCGGTGTCGCATCCGGCATCCGCCATAAATAAAAAGGCCGTGTTTCCGTAGGTGACCTTGCAGACGATGGAGGTTTCGTTGATATCACCTTCGGTGTTGCACGCAAGAATTTCGACCGCGGCACTGCCAAGCGCAAAGCGGCTGTTCACCTCCGGAACGGTGATCGAAGCACCGGCTTTGGAAACGGCCTTGGAAAAATCGCGGAACGCTTCGGAATCATAGGTATCCGTCGGGCAGTAGACCGTATCCGCCGAAGCGTAGGTCAACGCGCCGGGAATGCCGCCGATATGATCTTCATGCACGTGCGTGGCGATCACATAATCGAGATGCGTGACCGCCTGATTTTTTAGATACGTGTACAAATAATCGGAATCCGCCTTGTTGCCGCCATCGATGAGCATGGCTTTGCCGTCGCATTCGACCAAAGCCGCGTCCGCCTGACCAACATCCAAAAAGTGCACTTCAAAATGTGAGGGCGTATCGTCGGATGGCTCTATCGGCGTGTTTTCCGAAAGAGCGGACGCGTCGGACGGTTCGGACGTATTCATCTCGGGCGGCTGCGCCACGGTTGGGGCGTCCGGTTCATCGGGCAGGTTGGATTCGTTGCGGACGCCGCCGAGGATACTGCCGAAAACCACCACGGCGGCCACGGCAAGCACAAGCCACAAGCCGGTACTTGACTTTTTCGCATTTCTGTTTCTTCTTTTCACATCTTTCACCTCTTAACAAAGAGTATACCACACAGTGCGACAAAAGTAAATACATATTCGCCATTTTCCAGAATATTTGTTAAAAAAAGCATAAAAATCCCTTGCCGGAAGCATACGGCACTTCGCGGCAAGGGAAAAACGGTATGTCAGATAGATACGCGCACGCTTTGGGCTTCACAGAGCGGTGTTATGCCGTCGGCGGCAAATAAGAAGACTTTAACGGTACCGCCTTTCGACAACGCAACGTCAAAATCCGCAAAAGATTTCGTTTGACTGCCGCTTACCGGGCAGGAATCGGCCGCAAGCAGTCTGCCGTCCGCGTCAAACACGGCGACCGTGAGAATTGCGCCGTCCGGCGCGGCGGAAACCGCGATTTCCGAGCCGGTCACGGTGATTTCCGGCTTCTGTTCGGGAATGTCGAGAACATCGCCGTAAAGTGTGCTGACATAGCCACCGTCTTTGTCATATTGTCGGACTGCGACGGCACTTGCCGCGTCAGCCGAAAGCGTTATATGATCGGCTTCCGTTTGAACGCCGTTCACCACAAACTCCGTTTTGGCGCATCCCGGATTGGATTTGCACCAAAGCGTCATGCTTCCGTCGGACTTGGCAATACGGGAAACAGACGGTTTTTCAAGCGTTGTCGGGCTATTCAAACGGATTTCGGTGCAGGCCTCGGTGATCCATTCACCTGTCACGAAATTGCGGCCGCGGACAAGGATTCTGTCCTCGTACAGCTCGATGAGAATGCCCATCGAATCGTAGGATTTGCACTTCCACGAGGAATTCGGGTTGGTTTCATCAACGGCAATCCATTCTTCGATGATGGCACCATCGTTGACATAGTGGACCTCACCGTCC
>URCT01000058.1 GCA_900546385.1 uncultured Eubacteriales bacterium
GGACGGAGTCCCGCGTGCTTTTTGGTTACTTTTTGCACGACGCAAAAAGTGACAATCCGTTCCCTTACAGGGAGCTCCGAAGTTCTGCGAACCTCGAATCAGCGCACAAAGGCAACAAAAGGAGCCGTGAAACCTCGTTTCACGACTCCTTTTTCTGTTAACTCCGTTAACCCTTTAACTTGGCGGCATTCTTCATGCGCTGAACATTCGAAAGCACGGCTTTGCGAAGGCGTATCGACTTCGGTGTGACCTCAATCAGCTCATCATCGTTGATAAACTCAATGGCTTCTTCAAGGCTGAAAATCACCGGCGTAATCAAGCGTAACGCTTCGTCCGCACCGGCCGAACGAATGGCCGTCAAATGCTTCTTCTTGCAGACATTGACGCTGATATCGTCCGTCTTGGGCGATTCGCCGACAATCTGTCCTTCGTATACGTCCTGCGACGGCACAACAAACATCGTGCCGCGGTCTTGGGCATTGAAAATGCCATACGCCGTCGTTTTGCCGGTCTCGTAAGCGACAAGCGAACCCGTCACACGCTTGGGAATCTCACCCTTATACGGCGTGTAGCCGATAAACAGCGCATTGATAATGCCCTCGCCGCGCGTGTCGGTCAAGAACTCGTTGCGGTAGCCGAACAAACCGCGCGTCGGAATATGGAACACCACGTTCATGCGGTCGCCGTGCGGCACCATGTCCTTCATTTCGCCTTTTCTGGCACCAAGCTTTTCGATGACCGAACCCACAAACTCCTGCGGCACTTCGCAGGACACTTCTTCGAGCGGCTCGCTCTTGACGCCGTCAATGTCCTTATACAACACCTTCGGCGCGCTGACCTGGAATTCATAGCCTTCGCGGCGCATGGTCTCGATTAAAATGGAAAGATGCATTTCGCCGCGTCCCATCACGCGGAAGTTTTCACTGGACGTACCGTCCTCCACACGAAGCGAAACATCCTTTAATAGCTCTCTGTACAAGCGGTCGCGCAGATGACGCGACGTGCAGAATTTGCCTTCCGTTCCGGCAAACGGCGAATCGTTGACCGAAAAGGTCATTTCAAGCGTCGGCTCGGAGATCTTGACAAACGGAATGGCTTCCACCGCAGACGGATCGCAGACCGTGTCTCCGATAGTGATGTTTTCCACACCCGAAAGGCACACAATATCGCCTGCCGTAGCACTGTCCACACTGACACGCTTCAAGCCGTCAATCGTAAAGAGATTGGCAATCTTGGCGCGGTACGGCTCATGCTGGCCGTGATGATGGCAGACAACCACCTCTTGATTCTTTTTGATGACACCGCGCTCAATGCGGCCGGTGGCAATGCGTCCGACATAGTCGTTATAATCGATGGAGGAAACAAGCATCTGCGTCGGGCCGTCGATATCCACATCGGGTGCCGGAATGTGATTGATGATGGTTTCAAACAGCGCGGTTAAGTCTTTTTCGTCGCCCTCAGGGCTGAGAGATGCGGTGCCGTTGCGTCCCGAGCAGAACACAACCGGACTGTCGAGCTGATCGTCGGTGGCGTTTAACGAAATGAGAAGCTCGAGAACCTCGTCCACCACTTCGTTGACACGAGCACCCGGGCGGTCAATCTTGTTGATGACCACCACAACGCGGTGACCAAGCTCCAACGCCTTTTGCAGCACAAAACGCGTCTGCGGCATGGTGCCCTCGAACGCATCCACAAGCAGCAATACGCCGTTCACCATTTTTAAGATACGTTCGACTTCGCCGCCGAAATCCGCGTGGCCGGGCGTGTCGACAACGTTGATTTTGATGCCCTTGTACACAAGCGACGTATTCTTTGCCAAAATCGTGATGCCGCGCTCACGTTCCAAATCGTTGTTGTCCATCACGCGGTCGGCAACCACCTGATTTTCACGGAACGTGCCGCTCTGCTTGAGCATTTCATCCACAAGCGTGGTTTTACCGTGGTCAACGTGTGCGACAATGGCGATATTTCTCAAATCTTCTCTGATCATACAGTTCCCTCTTTAATTTCTTTATGAAAACACTTTATTTTATCACATCTGACAAAAAATGACGCAGCAATTTGTGATTGTTTACCAAACAGCGCGTCATTTTTTACAATATATTCGATTTTTACCGTCTGCCGCTGCAAGTTCCGCACGTGTTTACGCTTTTTTCGCGGAAAACAAGCGGAAAAAGTCATAAATGCGTGCTAAACTACGGATATTCCTCTGGGAAAAGGACGGTTCTTATGGCAAAAAGCAAGCTTGCGGCTCTCAAAGCCGCCTTTCCGGCAACCGTGCCGATTTTGGCCGGATTTCTCTTTTTGGGCATGACGTACGGAATTTATGCGCACACACTCGGCTTCAATTTTCTGTATCCGCTTTTGATGAGCTTAACGATTTTCGCCGGAAGCATGGAGTTCGTCACGGTCAATATGCTTTTGGGCGCATTCGACCCGTTTTCTGCGTTTCTCATGGCTCTGATGATCAACGCCCGTCACTTGTTTTACGGCATTGCCATGCTTGACAAATTCAAAGGCACGGGTCTTAAGAAACTCTATTTGATTTTCGGTATGTGCGACGAGACCTTTTCGATAAACTGCACCGCCGACATTCCGGAAAACGTTGACAAAGGCGATTATATGCTGTTCGTAACGCTCTTGAACCAGCTGTATTGGGTAACCGGTGCGACGCTCGGCGGCCTTTTCGGCTCGCTTCTCACCTTCAATACCACCGGCCTTGACTTTGTCATGACCGCTATGTTTACCGTTATTTTCACCGAGCAATGGATGAAGGACAAGAACCATCTTCCGGCACTTGCCGGGCTTGCATTGCCGCTTATCTGCCTTGTGCTTTTCGGCAAAGATAGCTTCATTCTGCCGTCGATGCTTGCCATTCTTGCATTTTTAACGCTTATGCGCCGGGCACTTGACCCCGATAGCCGTAAAGTGTCGAAAGGAGTACCGAAACAATGACCGTTACCCAACAGATTCTCACGGTAGCCGCCGTCGTATGCGGCACGCTTGCCACTCGCTTCCTGCCGTTTTTGGTATTCCCGGTCGGAAAGCCGACGCCGAAATACATCACCTATCTCGGACGCGTTCTGCCGGGCGCGGTGTTCGGAATGCTTGTCATCTACTGCTTAAAGGGCGTGGACGTGTTCACGGGCAGTCATGGGCTTCCCGAGCTTATCGCCATTGCGGCAGTCGTTGGATTACACCTTTGGAAAAAGCAGATGTTGCTCTCCATTGCCGGCGGAACGGTGCTGTATATGCTGCTGGTGCAGTTTGTGTTTGTGTAATCCAATTCCGGAATATTAAAAATCGCACGGATCGACAGTTCGGTTCGTGCGATTTTTTATTTACCGTATATTCGCTAATTTAATTACCGTATATTCGCTAATCTCTTTTTCAACTCCGCCCGGTAACTGTTTTTGTAGCTTTCGACCTTCGCGGCAATCGCCTTGTCTGCCTGCTCCAAAAAACGCTTGCCTTGGCCGCTTGAAGCGTCGATGCCGTTGTTGAGCAGCCATTCGACAACGCTTTCACGCGCTTTTTCGGCCGAAGCGATCTTGCGATTCAGTTCTTCGCCGAGCTCCTGCACCACAGCAAGCTGATCGGTGCGCTTGTTGCGTCGCGTCACATATTTTTTCTGCGTGCCGGAAGCGGCTTTGCCCGTGCCGAGCACACGGTCGGCATAACCGGTCGTGTTGACGGCGCTTTCCGGTATACCGAGTCTTTCGGCGTTTCCTTTGTTATACGCCGTGCTGACGCGGTCGATCCAGGCACGCTGTTCAGACGTGTCAAGTCCCAATTCCTTGCGCGATTTTGCAATCTCCGCCGAACGGGCGATTTCGCTTTCGTAAACCTCTTTGTTTCCGGCGCGGATCTTGCTCAAACGCTCCTCGGCCGGAAGAGACGCATAGTTCCATTTAGATGCCATACAAATTCCTTTCTGTTCCTATCGCTGTTTTTTCATGGTGCGGTAATCCGCACGCAGATTCATAAAGCCCACATTTGCCGCATCTCCGGAAAGAACAAACCGAAAGCGGTTCTGCACCTGATGCGGAAGAGTCACGCAAATGCGTGCAAAGCCGTCCTTCTGCGGCGCAACCGGCACCACCGCCCGAAAATACCGCTCACCGTCGGCATAGAACAAAAGATGGATGACCGTCTTGCGCGAAAGCTTGCATTCCGCAGAAAACCGGCAAAGCGCCTTGCGCACGTGCGGCAAGCCGAGATCCATACCGCCCGAATCGAGCACAAACGGCACGCTTCCGCGTCCTTCAGCCGCGCGCACCAAAAGCTTGCAGCCGCTTTCCGTCTCCTTCCATGCCGCAAGCGTTTCACCGCACACGCAAAAGCGTCCGCCGTCCAGCCCGTCAAACTCCGTCCAAACAAGCTTCTTTTCGGCCTTGCCCGGGTCGGAACCGGCATAATCCGCCGCGCCAAAATCCCACACAAAGGCCGCATCTCCCATGCAGAGCAAATATTTGCGGTCATACACGCACGCGCTTGCCGCCAAACGCTTTGCCGCACTTTGTGAAAAAAAGCCCTTGCCGCCGTCCGAATCGGTGATGTTGTGCGAAAGCGGCACAAGGTTCATGCGGTCAAAAAGAGCCACGCTGTCCACCAAATACACGCCGTGCGTGCTGCTTGCAAACACCGTGCGGTTTCCGGCAAGCGCCACGCTTTCGGGCATATCGCACCCGATGCCGGTATGAATGGCTTTGGTGGAAAAATAGCCGCCGCCCTCCGCCTGATATTGATAGCTCATGCGGCTCACCGAGCAATCGGTGAAAATAAGAAGGTCGCCGCTTTGCTTGGAAAACGCCGTGATGCCGCCCGCGCTTTCGCCGAGCGAGCCGCCTTCGCCCTCATAAAAGGCAAGCGGCTCTCCGAGCGCACTCATGTAATACACGCCGCTTTCATCCGGATTACCGGCCAAAAACACCCGTGTGCCCGTGACAGTTCCGCCGCCGAAGGCCACACCGACCGTGCATTTTGCAAGCGTATCGCCGCTTTTCGCCGCAGACGCCGTGGAATAATAGCAAAGCTTCACCGAATTTTCCTTGGTTTGCTTCAGCGTTTTGAAGCTGAACCGCGTCTCCTCGACGGTAAGCTCTTCTTCCTCCACCAAACGATTCTCAAAATACACGTCAAAATGGCGTGTTTTGTCCATATCCGCCGGAAATCGGTAGCCATACGAGCCATTGACCTGCCGTTCGCTCTCAAAGGTGACCGCAACATACGGCGCAAGCAAATTCGGCTTGAAACCCGAAACCTGGTTGCCGCTTGTCGAAGTGCTTTGCCGCCCTTCGGCGTATAACGGCGCATACGGATACACCTCTTTGGCCGCCAAGGTGCGGTCAACGCAGTATATATGGCCGCCGCAGTACAGATACAGCTTCCCGGCAAATTCCACCGGCACGCTCTTTTGGTCGGGCAGACCGCGAAGTATCGCCACCGCCGCCGCATTTTGGAATGTATACAACACAGTGCCGATATGCAGTAAAACCACGCCGCAGAATTCCTTTGCCATATGCCGAACACCGGGCAGCGTTTCGCCGATTTCGGCAAACGCCGGCCGCGAGGTGATAATGCCGCCCGACAGCCACAAATTCTGCGCCCGGTCGCTTTTTTCGCCGTTCGAAAGTCCCTGCGCGCCATAATCCACACCGCCGTCGGCACTGTACAGCAGAAGTGAGCGCGTGCCGGAAGCGGATACGGTCGGCGGCGTATGAAAGACGTATCCCATACGCTCACCTGCCCATCCGGCACAGCTTTTGCTTCAAGCCCGAAAGCCCTGCAAAAAACGTGTTGCGGCCTTTTTTGGGCGGCACGGCGTTGTAGAGATTGTACGCAAGGTCGCGGTAGTCGTATACCAACCGCGCATAGCGGTCGCCCTCCTCTTGCGGACATAGTTCCGCCGCTGTCAGATATACAAGCGCGTCGCACGTCACATCCGGCAGTCCGACCGGTGCGTCAAGTGCCGTCGTTTCGTCAAAGCCGTTCGGCGCGGACGCATACACCAAAACCGCTTTTTCGCCAACCGCCGCCTCCGGGCAATACAGCCTTCCGTCCCGCACGGTAAAACGCTCACAGCCGACCGCTTCTCCGCCGACAGAAAGCGTATGCACCGCAAAAAAATCCTCCGGCAGCGCAAGAAATGCACACGCGGCCGTCGGCTCTTGTTCAAAGCTTGCGCTCACCGTTTTGGCAACAAGCGGAAAGCTTAAGCACACGCGCCGCAGGCAGCGGTTGAGCGTCTGCAAAAAGCTTGTTTCGGCGTCTGCCGCCGTGCCGAGATAAACCGACACGCGTTTTCCGTCAACCGAATAGGCACCGAGTGCTTTATACACGGCCTCTTTTAGGGCTTCGAAGGTGTAGCTCTGTCTGTTCACCGTTGTTCCTCCTTTCGTTTTGCGTGCGGACAGAGAAAAGCTCTCTGTCCGCTGTGATGGATCCGGTCCTTACAGAAGCTTGCAGAACAGCAAGCGCACATCGGCTTCCTCTGCCTTCACAAAGAACGTTCCGCAAAGCCGGACGCTTGTTCCCGAAGCAAGTACAAACGCGTCCGCGTCGGAAACGCTCTCGTTTGCTTTGATCAGCACATCCGCGCCTTTTGCAAACACCGTCGCTTCAAGGCCGGCCGTATCCACCTTCACCGCTTTTCCGGCAAGCGTGATGGCCGCGGTTTTCACCGGAATTCTCTCGTAATACATTCGCTTTCACCTCTTACGCCGGATTGGAGAAAATGATCGGACGTGCGTCGCCAAAGCCGAATGCAAAGTCCACATAGCCGATATAATCGGTGATGAGCGGATTATCCTGCGGCGAAACCAGCACGGTAGGCTTGGTGATATACACAAGCTTTAACACCTCGGAAAGCATAAGCGAATCCGCCACCGCCCACTGCTTGCCGGTAAAGCCGCATTCGCCGCCGCCGACAACCAAATATTTCATGCCGTAAACGGGATTGGCCGCATTTTCGGGCGCATTCGCATCGGGATTGGCCGTCGGGCAGAGCTTGGCGTTCGGGCCGCAGATTTCACGCGCCTTGGCTTCAAGCTCCGGACTGACAAGCAGTAAATCGAGATTGCAGGAGAACGGCAGACCGTCCGGCGTGACAAAGCGCGAAGCGCGGCTTTGCGCCTCGGTAATGGCCGAAACCGAAAGGTTGGCTTTCATCAGATTCGAAAACGTGCCGCTGTCGCTGTCGCGGCTTATCGGGTGCGCCTCACTTGCCCACGGCACACCGTCCGCGCCCTTATTTTTTGCGTCAAACGCACCGCCGAACAGACGGTAGAATTCGTTTAACACCGTCATGTAGGCGCTGTCGGCAAGACGCGTGCCGATCTTTTTGGCTTCGCCGGAATAGTCGAGCTTTGCTTTTTTGTAGCTGACCGTCACGCGCAATGCGTGTTCCTTAGGCGTAATGGTGGTGATGAAGGTGCGCTTGGAATCGGCACTTGCCACAGCAGTGCCGTCGTAAACCGGCAGCTCACCGTAGCCGCCGATGCCCTCCAAACGGTAATCGATGTCGTCGCGGCAGACCACATCGGTCACGCGGTCGATGACATCCAGCCGTTTGGCATAGCGTAAATCAAAGCGTTTTTTGACAAGCGGATATAAGTCGTTGTGCCAGGTGTAAATATCGTTCATAGTCGTATAAATCCTTTCTTACGTATGGTTTCGGTTTGAGAAGCTTATGCAAGCAGCGGTGCTTTGAGCTTGACGCCGACCACACCGCGCGCCTTGTCGGTATAAGCGCAAATAAACTTGACGGTCGTGGCGGCGCGGTAAAACGCAACGCCCGTGCCGGAGGCATCCAAAACGAGCTCATCGCCGACATCGGGAACAATGCGGTAAATGTCGCCGGCCGCCGGTGTGCCGCCGCTTGCAAGCGTGATGGTCGCCGCCGAGCCGGAAATCGTGCACGCACTGATACGGCGCGATGAGCCGACTTGATCGGTGTTTGCGGAACCGGCCGCTTTGGAAATCAGAACGGCACAGCCCGAATTTAACGACGTCGAAAGACCGCTCGCCGCAGTCACAAGCGTGGTCTCTGTGCCGCCGGTGGCGGTGAAGCACGGCAGTGCCGCTTCATAAACCGCCTGCGGCGCAATGTTGACGCGAAGCTTTGTTCCGTCGGCACGGGCATTCAATTCGTCGTGCTTGCCGGTATGTTCTTCGGCACTCACGCCCAAAAGGCTGTCGGCACTGTCAGCTTTGACCAAAAGGTTATCGGCCGTTCCGACAACTTCGCCGGCATGGATGACCGTCGAAGACGCGATATCGTATTCACGGATGAGCGGTGCGTTGGCACCGGATGCATTGAAGGTAAATTTCATAAGTCTGTTTCCTTTCTGTTTTTTGTTTGATGAATAGCGGATTCATTGACAATTGAAAGTTGAAAATTAGGGAACGGTTTTTAGCCAAAGCTTCGTGCGCTGATATAAACACTGCGGCAGCAATTCGCCGTCCCTGTGCTTGGTATAAAAACGCGCTTTGGCAACCGTCCGGAAAATCAAAACTCTCTGTTTTCCGTTTTGCGGCGTCCGTTTCCCTGCGGAACGGAGTGTAACAGTTCGGCATATTCGCGGTAGCTCATGCCGCTTTGACGCGCCATCAGCATCTGCCGTGCCGTCAGCGTTTCACCGTAATCCGACACCGGCAGACCGCCCGAAAAGCTGCTGTAAAACCGGGAAAGCCCGTCGTCTGCCGCTTCTTCGAACGTTTCGGCACGCATTTGTGCTTTGGCACCGTTTTCCGAAGCGCCGAATGCTTCCCGCAGTTTCAAATACGCCTGATAGATATGCTTCATGTCGCCGTCCCTGCCGTCGGCAAATAACCGAAACGCCTTGGACGAAACATCGTGTGCCACATCGTTGTCCGGGAAAGCATCCGCCAGCGCATACAACGCGCCGAACGCACTTTCCGAACCCGTCTTTTCCTCCCCAACCTCCCGGGTGTTTTCGTCGGCGCACGGCACACCCTCCGCCGTTTCTTCCGTTTCTTCCGGTTCTTCACTTTCTTCGCCCTCGCCCGTCTGCGGCGGCTCTTCGGCACACGACCCGGCTGAAGCACCGGCTTGGGCTGTTTCGGCATCCAGTAAAGAACATTTGTTCGTCAAGTTTTCTGCATGAATGCCTGCTTCGACGTCCGTATCGATGCCTGTTTCGGCCAAATCGGTTTTCATCATCGAACTTTCGGACGGCTTCATGGACTCGTCCGCATGGTTTGTAAGCACATCTTTCATTTTGTCACACCTCCGTCGGTACTTGTTTGTTGACTGTCGGACACGCCGTCCGTATATACATCGTTTAAGAGAACAGCCGCGTTTTCGGCTTCCGCAAGCGTATCACCTGCCGCCCGTTCCGGCTCACCGAA
The DNA here is from genome assembly GCA_900546385.1 of uncultured Eubacteriales bacterium. Taxonomy (GTDB): domain Bacteria; phylum Bacillota; class Clostridia; order Oscillospirales; family CAG-382; genus UMGS882. The sequence continues at coordinate 9,373 of URCT01000058.1, forward strand.
TGTTTCCTCCAAATGCTTGCAGATTTCCGCACGCATGGGAAGCCCCAACGCCTCGACATACGCCTCGACTAACTTGTAGTTGTCGGAATCGATATGCATTCCGATGAGTGAGCTGAGAGCCGACACGGTGAACGCCTTGGAATTGGCAAGGCCGTCGCCGATATGGATCTTGATATCCAAGCGCGGAAAACGGCCGCCGGGTTTGTCCGTATACGCGTCCGGGTCAAACGTAAAACCGTTTGCCGTATCCACAAAGCGGCCTTTTTCGTAGAATTCCAACGCCGTCGCGTCGATTAGGCTGTATAAGCGGCAGAAGCCCTCGGTGCGTCCGGCTTTTTTGAGCGATTGACGGCTTGTCGAACGCTCGTTTAATAAGGCAATGCCGGTAGCGGTTGTCACACGCGTTGGTTCTTTGCCTTGGTTTAGGTCAAAGTTGCCGGTAGTCTGCTCCATTAAGCTTTGGTAACGAGCATAGCTCGAAAGCAAAGTCCCTGCGGTGCTTGAAAGATTGCCAAGCCGCTCGACCTTGCCCATCATGCCGGGACGTAATTTCCACAACGCACCCGGCGAATTATCCGGCACTTCGCCGTCACTGAAGGCGTTTTCCTCGGCCAAAATCACATCGTTTGAGTGGAAAGCGGCGTTGAGTTGGGCAAACGTCAGATCTCTGTCCGCCGCGTCGATAAGGCCGATGATCGGCTCCAGCTCGCTCTTGCCCCATAAGCTGTTTTCGTTCGGCACCTTGTGATAAATGACAAACGGATAGGAGCTAAGCGCGGTCTTTCGCCAATACTTCGGCATATATTTCACTTCCTTGCCGCCGATGAGCACCGACAGCGCAATATCACCGGCCGCATAGCTTTCGCCGCCGCTTTCGCCGCCGCACGGCTGACGGAACCAAAATTCGGTCACCGTCACGGTGTCTTCTTCGGCATATCCGTCGCCCGACACAATGCCGCGCGCCGTGTTTTCCAAATAGTCCGAAAACCGTTCGCCCCGACAACGCATATCGTGCTCGAACAAACGAAATGCTTTTTGCTTGTGTAAGCGGTAAACAAAGGCAATGTATTCACAGCCGTCCACCGTCGATGCCGTCGGGTCGGCATAGATCTGTTCGGGCGACGGCGCTTCCACCGTCACCTCCGGCTTGCCGGAAAACACGCCATCTATCATTCCCCAGCCGATTTTCCAAACCGCACTGCCATAAATGCCAAGTCTGCGTTCGTTGCGTGTGTTCAACGCGGCAAGGCGGTTCACATCGCAAATGCGGCGCACGGTCTCCTCGCGCCTTGCGGCCGCTTCGGCACTGTAGGAGGCACGCGGCGAGAACTCAAAATCCGCCGGCTGCGGATCAATTTGGCTTTCAACGTGAATGTAGCCGTCGGGCGCCTGCGCCGGTGTCCACGGCAGATTCATATCCTCCGTAAAGCTGCCCGAAAAATAGCCGATGTCGTGCACGCCGTCGTAATAGCGGCGCATTTTGCGCCAATACACGTCGGTGTTCTGCCTTGCAAGCGCGCTGTTTTCCGTAAGGGCGCTTGCTGTGTCCTCTCTGGCGGCCGGCGACGAATAATCGTACAGCCCTTCGGTTTGCTTGACCGTTTTTGCGAATAATCCGTATTTTTTCATCCGGTATTTGTTTCCTTTCTTAATTCTTACTTGATTGATTTGTCGGGTACGCCGTTTGTATGCATAAGCCGCCGTTTGCGGCACTTTTCTTTTTCCGGCAGAAGCCGCTCGGCAAGCCGCGGCACGCTTGGCTTCTCCGGCACAGCCGCCCGTCCGATGCGGGAAACCGCAAAATAGCGGAGGGCGTCCGGTGCGTGCGTGATTTCATGTGGCACGGTCGCCGCATCGCCGGGACGGTTCTTGTCGTATAGCAAGAGCGGCAGACAGCGAATCAAATTGGTACAGCGGCGCGTGATGTGTAAACACGTCCGGCGCGTGCCGTCCGGCTCTTTGGTCACCTTCAGCCATTCCTTTAGGCAGCTCCAGCCTTGAATGCGTTCGGACGCAAGCTTGGTTAAATACACGCCGTTTTCGGCGAACAGCTCGGCCATGCTCCGGCCGCTGTCCTTTTGACGCGACCACAAATCGCTCGGTGCGATAAACGTGTCCACACCGTCCGCCTTGGCAAGAATCTCCTTTGCCGCCGCGCTGACCACAAGGCCGCTTTTGTAGATCTCATCGTAAACATACGCGTGTCCCTTGCCGTCCACGGCAATGAACAAAGCGGCCAGCATATCCAGTCCGTAGTCGATGGCGCAGACCCGGCGCATAGGCTCTTCCGGCACAAAATCGGGAATCGTGTGTACCTCCCAATCGAATTCCGGAAAAAACTGCCCTTCAAACCCGCCCCAGCTGCCGTCGAGCCAAGCTTCACGCAAACCCTGCGGCAGGCTTTTTAACTGCTCGAGATAGCCCGGATCGGCCTTTAAGAGCACCGGGTTGTCGTAGACACTGGCGCGGATAAAGGCATAATCACTGCCGTTTTCGCCGGTGCGGTAGTCCCGGTCGATAAACAGGCGTTTGACCCAACCGTGTCCCACGCCGCCCGGATTGCAGGTCAAATACATCCGCTTCGGATAGCCGTTGGTGCCGCGCACGGTGGCTTTTAGGGTTTGAAACTGGTATTCGGTGAGCTGGGTCGCTTCGTCAATGGCGATGATATCGTATTCCGTGCCTTGGTAGCGTGTCGTGTCGTTTTCGTTGTCCAAATAGCCGAGCCTTAACAGCGAACCGTTGAAGAACTCAAAGCATTTGCGCGAATCGCTGTAAACGGCAAGTCCGTCAAGCTCCGAAAGCAGCACACGCACATGGTTGGATAATAACTCACCGTAGGTGCGGCGCACCAAAAGCACCGATAAACCCGGATAGCGCAAACACATTAACACGAGCTTGCGCCGTAATGCCCAGCTTTTTCCGCCGCCGCGCGCACCGCCGTATGCGGTGTATTTGGCGTGCGAAAGAAAAAATTCCAATTGCTTTTCCTGCGGCAAGCCGGGCAGACGGAGCTTGGTTGCGGCCGATGAAGCGGATACGGCGCGGTGTTTTTTGCTTTTACTATTCGGCAAGCCGCATCATTTCCTCATCGAGTACCAAACGGATGCGTGCCGTCGGCGTTTCCTCGGAAAGGGCTTTGCTTCCCCAACCGAAATTGTATTTTAAGCTGTTGGCCGCCGCGCTTGCCGACAGCGTTCCGGCAAGCGCATTTTCTTCGGTAAATGCTTCAATGCGCGCCAGCGTCCGTGATAAAAGCGGCTTGTAGCGCGGCGAAGCATACAGCTTTTCAAATTCTGCTCTTGTCAAACCGATGGCTAACAGTAATCCCGAAAGCGCATACGGCTTTTTGACCTTCTTATCGTCTTTCTTGCCGTCCTCCGGTGCATTTAATGCATCACAGGCCGCAAAATAGGCATCGATCCGCTTCTCCAAAGCGGCCATGTCCATCAAGCGTTTTCTTCCCATGGGTTCTCCTTTCTTAAATCTTAATAATCGTTCGTATCGGATACAAAAAATTCTTCAGCATTGTCGGCCGCGTAATCCTCCCAACAGGCGCGATGAATCAAATCGCCCGTGTCGGAGACAGTCACGCTGTCATCCTCCTCATGCACGGCAAAGCCGCAGGCGGCACAGCGTCCGATGATTCCGCCGGACGAATGCAGCTGCATGGCGTCAGTCAAATCGTTTAAGTATAAGCTTCTCAAAGTGTCTCCTCCTTTGGTTCAGACCTTTTTATTGTTTTATTTTGTTTTTATCGGCATTTACTTCGTGTTCACCGTCCGCGCTGTACGTTATTTACAGGGCATCGATTGACACAATTTGCAGTCTGTAAGCAGCAGCGAATTTCCTCGATTGTCATTTTGCGAACATTTGTTCTTTTTAGCGGCTTAAAAATGTGCTATTTATTTGTAATAGCACGTTTCTATCGGTAAAAATTGGTTTTCGGGAAACCGGCTCCCTACAAGATACACCCCTTCCGTCGCACTTCGTGCGTCACCTTTCCTTGCACAGGGACGGCAAAAGTACCGCCGCAACTTCTATCAGCGCACAAAGCTTCAATTGAAAACCGTTCCCCCAATTTTCAACTTTCCACTTTCAATTTTCAATTGGTTTGCCGACTGAGGGATTGTCGGAAACTCACACTAACAACCCTTCCGTCACGCTTCGCGCGCCACCTTCCCTTGCACAGGGACGGCTACTATCGCCGCGGTTGCGGTAATATGCACCGGTTTAGGCGCATTTTTCGGCGCTTCGAAAAACTGTCGGTTCTGTCGACCTTTTTGTGTACCGGTATATTATTATTAGTGATATCGGCTTTGCGGCACATTCAAACAAAGATTCGTCTCTAAAATCTAAATCGACAGGCCGCGCGTCAGCTCGGATGAGGCGCAGTCCCAAAAGACTGCTCGCCAAATCTTTACGGAGCACATTATAACATGAGTAAAAATGCTTGCTGCTGGGGGCATTTTTGCGAAATGTTATATAGCGCAGGCCTTGCGGTACGCAAGGAGCACGTCAGTGCAAAGATTTGCTTGTCAAATCTTTACTGCGCACATTATACCACAAAATCCCCATTTTGTCAAGAGTTTTTCGAACAAAAGTTCGATTATTTTGCAAAATCCGTATTGAGACATCGACTTTTTATAAACCTGTATACCAAAATCGCCTACACAGCCTTAAAGCATTTCTTATACCTGTATACAAAAAGCTCGCACGCTTTCTAAAACATTCTCTAAAATTCTTCTTCAAATTCATCCATATGCTCTCTGAAAAACGCCGCATAGGTTTTGGCGCCCTCCAACGCACTCCACGGCTTGACATCCACCGGCGTTTCATCAAAATCATACACCTTCGCCCGTCTAAGCGATAAAAAGAACACCGAATGCGTGGCGATGATAAACTGACAGCCGAACGACCGTGCCGATTCCTCGATAAACGCGGCAAGCTCGCGCTGTTTCGCCGGTGAAAGGCTGTTTTCCGGCTCGTCGAGCAGATACAGCCCATCATCCTTTAGCAGTTCCGCAAAGATTCGCAAGGCCGTTTCGCCGTTGGAATGCGTGCGCACATTACCCGGAAGGATTTGGCGCGTGAATTTTGAAACGGTCTTGTGCCGCGCGGCGTTCAACCGCTTCAAGGTATCGTAATCCTCCATGCCCTGAAAGCGGAAATCGGTATACTCGCCCGATGAACGCAGTCGGAAGTATTCCTCAAAAACCTCCGCGCGGCTTGTGTCGATGTGTTCATTGGTGCGACGCAAATCGAGCATATAATCAAACACATCGTCGCTTGTGATGACCGCGCTCTGCGGCGGCAGTGCACACGCATGGAAATCGGTGCATTTGTCAACGTAATCCTGAAAAAATTCGGTTTTATTGAACACACTGCGCCGGTTTAAGCGCAGTTTTTCGGCAATCACATTGAGTGCCGTCGTTTTTCCCGAGCCGTTGGAGCCGGAAAGCACCGTGATCGGCTCAAAATCCAAGCGCGAAAGGCGGCCTGCAAACGTCTGAAACGGATAAAATGAAGTATAGCAATTGGCGCGCTTTTGCATAAAAAACGCGTGTTCCGCGTCGGCGTCCGGAAACCGGAAAGCGTCTAAAAACACGGTCCTTCCTCCTTTTCATGCTTCGTTAATGCTCTTGCGACAGGATTTCGAAAATGGCTTTTTCCGCGTCGCGCACCTCTTTATGAAAGGCTGCCGCCGGAATGCGCAGTGCGCCGGAGCCGAGAATGATCATCTGCTCCGACCCGTCGGAGGTCGCTACCCGCACGCGATGATTCTTGCTTAGCTCGTGGCTGACGCGTTCGATATACGTGTCCGCCGTCTCGGCCTCTTTGGTGTAGACGACGTGGATGTTGTGGTACTGCTCAATGCTGCCGGGGCTGCCCGGCACACGGTAGGCATCGAACACGAGGATGAGGACACACTTTTTGAAGCCCTGATAGTTGCAGAGAATGTCCATCAGCCGGTGGCGGGCGGCGTCGAGGCTCTCCTTGGAGAGGGCGTTCAGCTCGTCCCACGCAAAGATGATGTTGTAGCCGTCCACCAGCAGATACTCCGGGGCGATCTCCCACTGCTCTGCGGCAAAATCCGGGCGTTCGGTCTTTTGCACCGGGCGGAACGCCGCCAGTGGATCGCGCTTGATAGGGCCATAGGTGCGTTCAAAGATCTTGAGCAGCTCAGCATCCTCCTCCAGTGTGGCACGGTAAGCCATGGCGCGGCGCTGAGGCGCAGCCTGCACCTCCGGGCGGGCGGGCTTTGCCTTGCCCCAGCCGCTTTCAACGTGCATGTGGCTGCGCACCTCGCTCCATGGCACCACAAAGCCCGCACCATGGGCGCAGAATACGGAATCTGCGGGGTTGTCCAGATCATGCTCCGGCTGGTAGCCGATCTCTGCAATGACCTGCTGCGCGTTGTGGCAGGGGCGGTAACCATCCAGCGTCAGGCTCAGACGTCCCCTGCCCCGGGTGTAGCTGACCACCTCCATGGGGTAGCTGCGCATAGTGGCAACCGGCGCAAAGCCGGTCAGGGTGGCGGTCTCCGCACCGCTTTCCGGCGGGTCAAAGCTGCCCTCCATGCGCTGGATATCGCTCATGGCGCGGCCGATGTTCTCCACCGGCACCTCCAGCCGGAAGGCATACCACGGCTCTAACAGCTGGCTTTTTGCCAGCATCAGCCCCTGCCGCACGGCGCGGTAGGTGGCCTGCCGGAAATCTCCGCCCTCGGTGTGCTTGAGGTGTGCCTTACCGGTGAGCAGAGTGATCTTTACATCGGTCAGCGGTGCGCCGGTCAGAACGCCAAGGTGCTGCTTTTCTTCCAGATGGGTCAGCACCAGCCGCTGCCAGTTTTTGTCCAGCACTTCTTCCCGGCAGTCGGCGGCAAACTGCATCCCGCTGCCCCGGGGCAGCGGCTCGAGCTTCAGATGCACC
>URCT01000059.1 GCA_900546385.1 uncultured Eubacteriales bacterium
CTTGCGGCGACTTCTTTTTCCTACTTTTTGTAAAGTACAAAAAGTAGGGCAAAAACTTTATAACTTTCCCATGGAAAGTTGTCCCTGCCGGGACGGCACACTCCGTGTGCCGCAACCTGTCGCAAAAGTCCACCTTTCGGTGGACTTTTGCGACAGGTTAAACTCCCCTTTCGGGGAGTTTCAGCGGCTTTGCAAAGCGATCTGTCCGACACGCTTTTCTATATTTTTTCCGGCTCTCCGTAAACGCACGACAGAGTCACGTTGGTCGCCGATTTATCAATTTCCGCTTTTACTGTCCGACGATACCACTGCTCTTCATTCAAGCCGTCCTCGGCGCTCTTTTCGCAAAAATATTCATAGCCATAGGCCCGTGTAACGGTATAACCCGGCATGATCGATACTGCTTGACAGCTTGTCGGCGAAAAAACGCAGATGCTTTCCCTGACAGTTTTGTCGGCTATCGCCTGTTCGGTTATATCGCGTATCGTAGACGAATTGATGCCCATAAAGCTGTCCGGACCGAAATTTCCCCGGAAATTGGCTTCGAGATCTGCACGGTATTCTTCGTTGGCAAGCTTTCTGTAATCAAGATTTCCAAGCTTTTCAAACAGCGTTTCCATACGGTCTTTGATGACCTCTGCCGATTCATTTGTTGAAACCGCACTTTCGGGAAACGCCCGAAACACATTCTCCTTCAACGTATCGTCATAAGCTGAGCGGAAAATGGCGTTAAGGTCTATGGGAGACGTGCCGCAGAGCTGTCGGACAAAATACTTTTCCCGGGTGTTACAGCCGAAACGCAGACGGCGGACAATGACCGAAAGCTGATCCTCCGTCACGATGTCCTCTGCACCGAACGCGTCTCCGTATCCCACCATATAGCCGTTTTCCATGCAGTACCGGATCGCGTCGGCATTCCAATCCGAAAGGTCGTTATAGACGCTGCTGTCGCACAGTTTTTCGGCAAACGAAGGAAAATAGTCCTTTGCGCGGTAGATCATGCACGCGATTTCCGCGCGCGTCACCTCGTTTTCCAGTCGAAGCGTGCCGTCGCCATATCCGTTGATAATGCCTTTTTCGAATGCCGCGCTTACAATTTTGGAGATATGCTCCTCCAAACCGTTTGCGTCGGAAAACGAATTCAGAACGGTTTTGTCCGCGTTCTCATAATCGATGGTCGAATAACAGATGATGGCATTGAGACACCCTTCACGGCTGACGGCTGACACAAAAAGGGAAAGCGTCAGGCCAAGAAGAATCGTGCAAAAGGCTTTTGCCAAAATGCTTTTTTTCATAATCCTCACCTTTCTAAAAAAGCCGGTTGCAGTCTGAGTGGCTGTAACCGGCAATTTCTGTCCGAAACTTTTAGTGCATAAACGGCTTCAAATAATCGGCACTTGTCTTAATGCTGTGGAACGCATTGCCATCGGCAAAGTTTGCGTCCTGCTCGACAATATAGTGCTTCACACCGATCTTTTCGGCCTTTTCGATGACCTTCTTCCAGTCAACAAAGCCGTTTCCGACTTCCGTCATCGTGCCAAAAAGGTGACCGGCGTCATACCGCAACATAACGTCCTTCAGGTGAAGGATATCGATGCAGCCTGCAAGCTTATCCATCCACTCGTCAAGGCTTGCACAGCCGGCGTGTACCCAACAGGTATCGAGAACGAAGCTGACCGTATCCTTGTCAAAGCCCTCGTATAAGTAGTCCATCAGGGTCTTGGTGCCGTCAATGCGCAGAAATTCGAAATTGTGGTTATGATAGGTAAGCTTGAAGCCATGCTTTGCGTAACCCTCGGCAGCATGGTTGAAATCCGAAATAAACTTCTTTAAGTTGTCAAGCGAATTTCTTGCTTCGCCGGGCATACCGCCGATACCGATGTTGGTGGTGCCCCAGAGCTTATGCAGCTCCATGGTCTCTTCGGGAGCGTTCAAGATTTTACCGTAGTCATAATGCGTACCGATGAAATTGATGCCGTGCTTATGAGCAAGCTCGATGAATTTTGCCGGTTCGACATAGCTTCCGGCGGTGTGTGCTTCGGTGTAGCCGGCGTCGGCCATTTTCTTAAAGGTTAAATCGGTGAATTCCTCATCCTTGAAGAAATCACGCAAGGTATAAAGCTGTAAACCGAGTTTTGTAAACATGGGAAAAGCTCCTTTCGTTTTTCCGTTATTTTGGTAGTTTCATTATAGCGTATCCGATCCGTTTTTTCAAGTGTTTTCGGAAAATTCTTCCGGATTTTTGTCTGATTTTGACACCGGCGGCTCACGCTCCTCGGAAGTTTCCGCGGATTCACCCTCCGCTTTTTCCTCGTTTACGGCCTCTGCCGTGTCTGTCGTTTGAACAAAGGAAGCGAAATAGGATTTGTTATAGGCAACCTCGGGACTTGACGGATGCACCGTTTCGGCCAAGGAATTATACCGGACGGCGGTTTTTCGGTCGCCGAGGCTGTCATAGCACACGCAAAGCGAAAGTGCCGGATAATAGATCTCAAAATCGGGATTGACGAAGCCGTCCTTTTGATACTCCTTCGGGCAGGCAAGCGCAGCTTTATACCAAAAAACCGCCTGTTCGATATGTCCGTTTTTCCGGCAATCGTCGCCGAGAAGGCAAAGGATTTGCGGTGTGATGCGTTCATAGCCGAGAGCTTTGCAGAGGAACTGTTTGGCAAGCATCGGCTCTTTGGCGGCATGAATGCGATATAGCAGAATGCAGGCACCGATTTTGTCGGCGTACCATGCGTCGGAACGATCCAAGAATTCGAGCAAATGCCGTTCGGCGAGGTCATATTTCCCATGATCGAAAAGCTCACGGGCGTAATAATAGATATCCCGTGTACCGAGTAAATAGCCGGCGGCAAGCTTGTTTTCATACAATTTGAGATTGCGGTCGGAATGTGGTTTTCCGTTCGGATGCGGTTTATGGAACACGCAGATATCGGAATAGAGGATACTGCCTTTCGGGACGATGACCTCATGCACAAAGCCATGCCATGTGAAATGTGCCATGCGTTTGACAAGGCGTTCGCGGTAATAATAGAAGGCCGGAGAACCATCGGCATGGAACGCGGCGGCATATTTCATCATGACGACATCGGTCTCGAAAGAGAGTGTTTGCTTTAAGGCGGCAAAGGCGGCGCGGTTCGGTTCGTCAAGGCGGTCATCGGCATCGAGCCAAGCGATATAATCGCCGGTTGCTTTGGAAAAGGAGAAATTCCGGGCGGCCGAGAAATCGTCGCACCATGGGAAATCGTAGATTTTATCGGTAAAGGCATGAGCGACGATTTTCGTGCGGTCGGAGGAGCCGGTATCGACGACAATGATTTCATCAAAGACGTTTTTGACGCTTTGGAGGCATTCGGGCAGGGATTTTTCCTCATTTTTCACGATCATGCAAAGGGAGAATTTCATGGTAGCACCTCGAAGAAAAAGTATATTTTGGGATATTTGATTTATAGAATATGTGACTGCGGTGGGCTGATTCGAGGTTTGGAAAACCTCGGAACTTTTCAAAAGGATTTAATTTGGTTTGTATGAATGTGTTATCTTTGTATGCTGCTTCGAGGTTTGCGAAACCTTGAAGCTTCCTTTGGAAAAGGTTTTAATTGTTGCGGTGCGAAGTTTTTGTCTGTGGGTGCTGAATTGAGGTTTGCAGAACCTCGATATTCTCTGCAAAGGAAACGAGTTGTCACTTTTTGCATCGTGCAAAAAGTAACCAAAAAGCACGCGGGACTTCGTCCTGCGACCTCGATTCAAATCGCCGGTCGATACATGATTGTAGTTAAAGTGACCGGCATTCATCAGGTAACCGGCTATACTGGAAATTGCAGTTTTCCGGGTATCGCCGGCAATGATTTGAATCGGTGCGATGCTCCGGTGTTACAGCGTAAGGAGTTAGCGCGGAGATAAAAAGAATGGCCGTGTTCTTTGGTGGACAGTAGGTTATGGCTGGGTGCGAATGGAAAGCGGAGGGTGGAAAAGGGGTGCTTTGGGTGACAACTAAGGAAGGTTTATACAATAGAAAGGCTTTTGGCGCAAAAAAGGCGGGCTTTTGAGAATAGCACGGAAAGGCTTGTTCAAATGGAAAGTTTTTGGTTTGTAGAATAGGATGGCGTTTTAGGACAGCAAGCAAAGTTTTTTGCAAATGAAAGATTTTTGATGTGTAAAAAGGGCGGCTTTGGAGGGCTGTTTATAAAACTTTTGATAATGGAAACTTTTTGGGTTGTAAAAAAGGCGGATTTTTCAGCTCATGCAAGGCCACTTGGAGAAGAAAAGTTTTTTGGTTGCCAAAAAAGCCGACGTTTTCAACTCATGCAAGACCAACCGATAAAGAAAAGTTTTTTCTAAGCACAGCAAAACTCCAATTCCCCACCGCACCCAAACTAACGTGCAGTCACAAATTTCATCTGTGAAAACCTACTGTGAGCTTGCAGAAAGGCTTCTCTTTTTCGAAACTTCGCAGTCTTGCGTCAGCACTATAGCCACCCTTTCGCACCGATTCAAATCCTCACCGGCGATACCCGGAAAGCTTGCAGTTCCCGGCGCGGCCGGTTACATGATGAACGCTGGTCATTTCCGTAAAAGCTACGTATCGAGCGGAGATTTGAATCGTCCCCGGGAGTCCAGAGGGTCGCAACCCTCGATCTCCTTGAAACATGGTCGCCTTGCTCACGTCCGTTCGCAATTCTCCCTGTTTCGGCGGTCTCCGACGCACAAAAACTTGCCACCGGCAACTTTTTGCACGTCCGAGCGTGTTTTTGCGTTACTTTTTGCACGCCGCAAAAAGTAACAATCCGTTCTCCCTCGCAGGGAGATTCGAGGTTCTGCAAACCTCGAATCAGTACACACAGACAAAAACTTCGCACAAACAAACTTAAATCCTTTCGCCGCCTTACGGCGGCCTTTTTCCTACTTTTTGTAAAGCACAAAAAGTAGGGCAAAAAACTTTTAACTTTCCTTTCGGAAAGTTTGTCCCTGCCGGGACGGAACGCTCCGCGTGCATAAAACCTGCCTTTCAGGCAAAATCAGGAGGTATCCCATGAACTTTTTGAAAAACGTCACTGCCAAAGGGCTTCTTCTGCCGTATGAAGCCTATAAACCCTTGTTCGATTACAAAAAAATCGATTCTTACATCGCACCGGAAAACGTTCCGGAAATCCTCAAAACCGCCGACGAGCTGTTAGAGAAAGATATCCCTATGCTCACGGCAAGCCTCTACCGCGAATTTGAGTTAAACGGCAACCGCACACATTACGAAAATCCGTATTTCTTGCGCAAAAAAATGATGGCTGCCTTTGCCTTTGCCGAATATGCCACACATAGCGGCAAATATATGCAAAAGCTCATCGATGTGGTGTGGGACACGTTAAGCCTTCCGACATGGGGACTTCCGGCACATACCTCCGGCAACACGGCTTCCCGTCCGGAGGGAATGCAAATTTTACAGCTTCCGTGCGACTACAAGGAAGAAGCATCGTTCCTCGACCTGTTTTCCGCTTCCATGGGTGCGGAATTGGCTGTGGTCTGGTTTTTGCTGAAGGACGAATTCGAAAAAGAAGTGCCGTTCGTCATCAACGACCGCATTCTTTACGAGATCAATCGCCGTCTGTTTGAGCCGTATCTCAACTATACCGATTATTATTGGTGGGCAGGCAAGCGCACGCCCTATGTCAACAACTGGTGCCCGTGGATCATTTCCAACATTCTGTGCGCGGCGGCACTCACCTGCCCCGACATGGAAAAACGCGAAAAAATTACCGATACCGCACTCGAATCGCTTTCGGTGTATATGGATACCATCAAGCCGGAGGGCGGCTGCGACGAAGGTCCCGGATACTGGCACGCCGCCGGGCTTTCCACCTTTATGTCGCTTCTCGTCGTATACGATATGACCGGCGGAAAATTGAACTTTTTCGGTGAGCCGCAGTTAAAAAACATGGCCGAATATATCATGAAGATGCATATTTCGGGCGACCGGTTTGCCAACTTTGCCGATTGCCGCCTGATTCTAAAGAAAAACTATGCCGCTGTTTTCGCATTCGGGAAATATACCGGCAGCGAGGCTGTCTGCCATTGGACGCAAACCATGAATTGGGAGAGCTGCCTTGCGGACGTGGAACACGGATACCGCACGCTTGTTGAACTGTGCACCGCGCCGCAAAAGCCGCAGGTGCCGTATGTGCCGAAAGAAGTGACGGCGCAGACCGATCTGGGAATCGCGTTCTTGCGAAATGCGCATTTTTACGCCGCGTTCAAGGGCGGTCACAATGCCGAAAGCCACAACCATAACGACGTAGGCACCAATATCGTGTTTAAGGACGGCGCGCCGATCTTAATCGACATCGGCAACGACCAATATACCAAGCTCACCTTCAGCGACAAGCGGTATACCCTGCCGTCCAATCGCTCGATCTATCACAACACCCTCTCGACCGACGATACCGAACAGCTTCCGGGCGTGCAATATCATGCGGAAAACTTTACGGTCGACGCGGCCTCCAAAACGGCAAGCATGACGCTCGAAAAAGCCTATGCGCCCGAAAGCGGCATGACATCGTACCGGAAAACGACGGCTCTGACCGCAAGCGGCGTGACCATCACCAACGATTTTACGTTCGACAAGGAGCGCACCGCAAAGCTCAATCTGATTCTCTGCGCTAAGCCTGAGCCGGTGGATGAAACCTCCTTTGCCGTGACATCGGACGACGTTCGTGCCGTCATTCGCTACACGCCTGGTCTTGCTTTTTCGGTAGAGGTTCTGTCGCTTGAGGAGCATCCGTTCTGGCGGCGGAGCTATCCGAATGCCGATGCGATCTACCGGGTGATACTATCGAAAAAAACGTCCGGCAAAAGCCTTGGCGTGACGGTGGAATAACGCGGGATAAACGAAAAAGGCTCTCCTGTTTAGAGAATTCTGAAATTCCGCATCGGCAGAGCGGATTGAGAATTGAAAAATGAAAATCAGGGAGACGGAATTTTCAGAGAGTGCAGAACGGCCCTTGCGGAGTGTTGTGCAAAAGTGCGTGGCAACCGATATTTACCGCTATGACCGCGGCGGCATTTTGCCGTCCCTGCGCAAGGGACGGCAGCACGCGAAGCGTGACGGAAGGGTTGTTAATCGAAAACGAAATTTTGCGGAAAGCAAAAAACGAACGACAGAAAAAGCTCTGCCGTTCGTTTTTGTATTTCTGAGAGAACTCGGTTCTCACACCTTTACCGCATACGTCCCTCGCCGCCCATCAGCGCGGTCATTTCCTCGACGCGTTCAATGGGAAACGGCGGTGCGCAAAGCGGCTTCATGGCAATGCTCATGAGCTTCATGGGATTGTCGTCCGCCGCCACGCGGTTGGAGTGCAGCACGCCGCATTTCTTACAGCGATGGATGATCGCCCATTCGCCGCCGACACGCACCCAAACCGCAACCGGTTCCATCAAACCGCCGCAATCGCTGGCACGGTCGCCGGGTGTGACGTCCACATGGAGACTGCAAAGGCAGTTCGGGCAATGGTTGCGATGGTCGCTTCCGGCATTTTGCGGTGTGACAAGGCAGCCACAGAATTTGCAGGTAAAGCTGTCGTTGCAGGCGTGTGTTTTGTAATAGCCTTTTTCAAAGGATTTGCGTTTATTCTCTCGGTTCATGATACTTCCTCCGATGATATGTGTAAAAAACAATTCGTCGAGAGGAACGGCGTGTGTGGATTTGCCGACCTCTCGTCAAACGGCACACACCGAAGCATACGTACTATACTTCAAAAAGTAGCTCCTTTCCGGTTATGTTAATGATTTTTTTCAAAAGTGACGGTTTCGGCTTTGAGCGAAATTTTACCGACGCGATAGCCATAAGCCGTCAGCTCTTTTTTCTCGTTCAAGAAAGAATGACCAAGCGGAACACCGGCAATGTCGGCGATTTCGGAAAACGTCAGCATAACGGTTTCCTCGTTCCGCCGCGCAAGTCATTCCCAAAGCGGTTGATACGAATGCATACACACCTCTCACTGCCGACCGGCAAGCCACGCAAGCACGTCTTTTAAGTTTTCCGCCTTAACGCGGCCGGTGCCGCAGGCCATCATGGAAAGAATCGAATCCTCTTCCGGCGTGCGGTCTTTCTTTTCGGAAAGTCCCTTGGTCACGCCCTTGCGCATGATATCGATCATCAGCCGGTAAAATCCATGCAGCTTGCTTCTGTCCAAATTGCCTTGCAGCGTGAATAACGGCAGCTCGGGCAAAAGCTTGTTTGTTTTGCGTACATATTCGGTCTGCGTGCCGGTTTCGAACATTCCGACCGCACAAACCGCCTGCACCGCAAAGCGTTTGGCCGCTTTTTTGTATCCCTTGACCGTACCGGCCATCAGCCAACCGACATACAGAATTTCCGTACCGCGCGGCAGCTTTTTCACAGCCTCAGCCAGCGCATAGACCGGCAGAGCCGTCTCTTTCGCCAAAAGCGCGGCATATTGCGCGGCACTGCCGGTATTGGAGGTATAAACAATTGCTTTCACAGTCAGTCACCTTTCTTTTTGCCGATTCGCTCGCCCAAATGCACGGCGGAGCTTTTCGGCAGAGAACCGTCCGCATTTTTATTAGTAACCGAACGGTTACTTTTATTATAGCTCCCGTTTTGCCGCTTGTCAAGAGGTTTTGCAAAAAAAAATCGTTCTTTTTTTGAAAAAACGGACGAACGGCATACCGTTTGCCATCTGCCGCATATACTGTAAAATAAAAGTCTGCGAGGTGTTCCGCATGAATGAAACTCCCCTAACCTACCCGTATACCATCGACCGCGCCAGCGTCTATATGCACACCACGCCCGAGCTTTCCGGCGAAATGTGCGACGAGCTGCCCTATGGCACCCGTTTGCGCGTGCTTTCCGAAGCATCGTCGGATTCCGGCATGGCCTGGGTTCGCTGTGAAACGGCTTACGGCTATTGCGGCTATCTGCCCGAAAAAGTGCTGACTCCGGCACCGGTTTTCGACGCACCGCAGGAAAAGCTGTATGCGTTCGCGGTCACGGCGGCGTTTTGCGATGTGCTGTTAGACAGCCTGTACAAGTATCGCCCGATCTTAACACTGCCGCGCGCGGCGGTCGTACTCGCCCGGCGTCCGACATTAGGCGGCGACCGCTTCTTCCCGATCCTCCACAAAGGCCGCCGCTTTTTCGTACCGACCGCCGCACTGCGGCCTCTGCTTGCCGAGCAAAAAGGAAGAAACGTCAAAGACGTTTCTTCCTCCTCCGGCTGTCCGGAACATTCAAATGCAATTCCGTTCAAAGACCGTACCGGCTTGCCCGAACATACGGTTTCGGCCTTGCGTAAGCAAATCTGCGACGACGCTTTGTCGTATCTCGGCACGCCGTATCGCTGGGGCGGCCGCACACCGAGCGGCATCGACTGTTCGGGTCTGTGCTTCACGGTGTATGCCTTAAACGGCCTGCCGCTCTGGCGCGATGCCTATGCCGACAAACGGTATGTGCATGAAATCGACAAAACACAGCTGCAGCCGGGCGATTTGATCTACTTCAAGGGCCATATGGCGCTTTACATCGGCGACGACGAATATGTTCACGCTTCGGCAAGTGCCGGGTATGTCACGGTCGGCAGCTTGAATCCCGCAAGCGTCCTTTGGCGGCCGGATCTGGCACAGAGCTTTTTGTGCTTTGCCGAAAGCAATTTTCTGTGAACATCAGGCTTCATACAGATTATACAGCTCACATCCGTTTTTTTCGGCAAAGGCCATGGTATAAGACGTTCCGCCGCGCGCGCCGGAAAAATAGGCAATGCCGTAATGCGCGGCCTGCACCATGAGCCGATCGCGCAGGAGCAAATACTTCCGGGCGTTTCCGGCATCGGTAATTTCACCTTCATAGGCATACTGCACCTCATCCGCCTGCTCCAAAAAGAACGTATAAAAGCGTTTGGCATCCGAGCGCCAGCGATCCGTTTGATTGTGGAAGGGCAGGTTTAACACTAAGCGCATATCCGGGTGTGACCGCCGCAGATCGACAATCTGTGCCGCCGCAAACATATCAAAGCCAAGCGCACCGCCGGCATGAAAGGTTTTGACGCCCGCGGCATATAAATACGAAACGGTGCTTTTCATGCGCACAAGAAGCGCGGCTTTCTGCTCTTCGGGAAGACTGCGGTGGCCGGTGAAAAAGCAATGTGTGATGCGTTCCGGATCTTTCGGCACGTTGTCCACTATGCGGAAAAAATACGGATCGGATTCATCAAATAAGCTTTCCTGTTCCAAACGGTCAAAGGAATTCTCATAATCCATAACGGCGTTTTTCTCCTTATTGTCGGTTAAAGTAACGGTTCAAGCACCTTTCTTACGCCTTCGGCCATCAAATACATTCCGAGTCCGTTGGGATGACAGCCGTCCACCGTCGCTATATCAAACGGAATCTGCGTAAAGAACGACGTTCCGTCGATGAAATACACGTTTTCATCGCCTGCCGCACGGGCGTTTTCATAGGTCTTGCGGATGATGTCACGCCGCTTTTCCTGTTCAAAATCATGTGAATAGCACGGAATGGAGGACAGAATCACAATCGGCAGTGTGGGATGGGCGTTTCGCACAGCGGCAAACAGTTTTTCGTGCGTGGTCGCCAAATGAGCCGCATTCGGCGCATTGTGGTCATAATCGAGCACAAACACTTCCATATCGAGCGAAGCAAGATAGTCGATCATGGGTTCTTCGGCCTTCGCACTGCCCGAAAAGCCAAGATTGACGCAATACGCATTCAAGCACCGGGACAAAATGTTGGTATATCCCATGCCGGGCGT
This sequence comes from uncultured Eubacteriales bacterium, assembly GCA_900546385.1. Lineage (GTDB taxonomy): Bacteria > Bacillota > Clostridia > Oscillospirales > CAG-382 > UMGS882. The sequence goes on from URCT01000059.1 coordinate 10,782, forward strand.
CGGCGCACAGCCGCCTTGGGTGATCGATGAGCCATAAAACACCACCGGCTTTTGGTTGCGGAAGGCTTTCTGCGGCGCGCGGAATTCGTATCCTTCGGGAATGCTTAACGAAATCTCCCGATACGCGCCATACAGCGGAAAATACAGAGTCATTTCGTAAAAACCGTCCGCGTCGGGTACGGCATTTTTTAAGTATAGCCCTTTTTCCGCCGAATAATCCGTTCCGAGCGGCATGGAGCACGGCGGAAACGAGGCGATGAACGCTTCGCCGCAGAACAGATCAAAGCCGGCTGAGCCGAGCGCGGTCATGTGTGCCATAATGCCGTTGCACACAGGCCCAGTGGCGCGTAATGACAGCTTCGGCGCATTGGTGCGGAAGCGCACAAGACCGCCGGTGGTCTGGCGGTTGAGCGTGTTCACGCCGTCGCTGACGTTCGCGGCAATTTCGGGCAGCAGCCGATAGTAGCCATCGGCATCCTTTTGCACACCACAGAGGACGAACGGCGGCCGATCGACGCTGTGGAACGTACCGCCGGCGGCGGATTTGGTTTGAAAGTTGGAATCGATTTCTGAGATATGTTTCATGCAAGAACAGCTCCCTTCATGTGTTTTGCCGTGTAGCGGAAATCCTCTTAGGCAAAACCGGTTACCGTCATTCTATCACAAAAAAGCGGAATTGTCTATAATAAATGAAAAAAAGATGAAAAAAGCCGCCCACTTATGAGAACGGCAGAGCGTACTGCATTCACGATTCATCACTGCGACAGCGGCGGCGGGTCGAATTGAAAATTGACAATTGAAAATTGAAAATTAAGGGAGACAATTTTTAGGCAAAGCTTTGTGCGCTGATAGTGACCGCGGCGGCAATTTGCCGTCCCTGTGTAAGGGAAGGTGGCGCGCGAAGCGTGCCGGAAGGGTTGTTTCTTACAAAGTACAAGCTGTTGCCGCAAACAGAAACGTTCGGAAACAAAAAGTCTCCGAACGTTTTTCTTTTATTCCGTCGCTTCAAAGCAATAGAGATTGCCGTAGCTCCAGTTGTATTCGCTTGCATTATGCCGGTCAAAGGTGAGATGATAATATCGCTTTCGTGAGCCGCGTTCAAACGGGATGACCGTTCCCCAGCCGCGAAAGCCGCCGTCGTCGTAATCCTGCTTTAGCAGCGAAAACGTGCGGAAATCCGGCACGCGGTAAACGCGGTATTCGGCACGCTTGGCAAAGCCATTGCCGCAGACAAAGGCAAGCGACCGGCCGTCACGGACAAACGAGCCGCCGGTCTCTTCGCCGGAGAGCGCATGGGACACGCATTCGTAGCCCTCAAACGGGTCATCGGAGCGAAACAGAAAATAGCGATACCGATTTTTGCCGTCTGCGTCCGTCACCGGGCGGCAAACAGTCATATACCATTGCCGCGTTTCTTCGTCAAAAACGAAATCCGGGTCTTCGTCGCCCTCTTTGGCAAGAAAGGCCGTGTCCGGCGTGTTTTCCGGCATAAACGGCATAAGATCTACGCGCACGGTGCTGATACCGAACCGCACATCGCCCGCACATTCGCCGTGCGCCAGCCGATGGCCGTGTGCAAACGAACAGACCCAGTATAACCATTTTTGCCGTTTGCGGTCGAACAAAAGCGACACAGCCACATCGTTTGCCGGAACACCGTCGCCGGCATCGAAAAACAGTGCGCCGCAAAGCTCAAAATCGCTTGTGCCGGGAACCCAAGAGAAAATGCCCTGATAGCACTCTGCCTGCATCCGCACGGACATGGACAGAAAGATTCTTCCGTTTTCGATGAGCAGGTCGCCGTTTTCATAGCGAATCGGCCGCATATCCGCCTGCGAAACGCCGCAATCGACATAAAACGACACGCATTTGATCGTGACGCTGCCCGAAACGAACAATGCCGCTTTGGTTTTGCTGAACACGTTTTCATGGCCGATATCCTCGAAATTTTGCGCCGTCAGTGTTTGGCAAAACTGTATCGCGCCGTCCGGCTTGCAGTAATAAATATCCGCGTGCTTGGTGCGGCAGGTGACAAAAAAGCGCATACCCGGCACAAAGAAAACGGCAGAATCGATTCGATTCACCGAAAACGTGCCGCTTTCCGTTTTGCCGAAGCTGACTTCAAAAACGGTTCCATCCGGCTTGATAAAGCGAAAACCGGCCGTTCCCTCAAGTGACAATAAGCAAATTCCGTAGGTGGCATACGGGAAGAATGCACCGCATAACCGTGTGACCGAGGCATCGCTGGCACCGGTCAGACGGTAGAGGCCGTCGGCCACCGTTTCTTCCGCTTGGCCGCATTTTTCCAATACCGGATACAGATCTCCGCGCGTATCATGCACAAAATCTTTGGAAAAACTCATTTCGCCGAGAGGGATTTTCTTGTTTTTGTATAGCGTTAACGAAAACAAACGGCGAAAGCAGTGATGTTCGAAGGATGTTTCAGAAAGCATGGCAAAGCACTCCTTGTTGCATAATCGAGAAAAGTATAGCATACTTTTGTGCCGAATGCAAGACAGCTCACCGCAAATCGGCTTAAAACGGAAAACTTTTCCAAAAACAATTGACTTTCCCTTGCGGCGGTACTATAATATTTATAGCATTTAACCCGTTATATTGCACAATAGCAAGGAGAATTAGTTATGCGTATTTTAGCCAATCTTTTTCCGGACGGCAAGAAAACCGCTTTAACCATGAGCTACGACGACGGCTGTGATTTTGACAAGCACCTTGTCGAAATCTTCAACAAAAACGGAATCAAAGGCACCTTCCACCTCAATTCCATGAATTTGGCAAATAACAAAGCCGGATGCGTCCATTTTGACGAGATCGCAGACGTATACAAGGGACACGAAATTTCCTGCCACACCTTTACCCATCCGCATCCGACGTGCGTGCCGGATACCGTGCTTGTCAGCGAAATCTTGGAGGACAGACGTGTGCTTGAAAAGGCCTGCGGCTATACCGTGCGCGGCATGAGCTATCCGTACGGCGATTACAATGACCACACCATCGGCATTTTCCGTTCCTGCGGAATGCTGTACAGCCGCACCACCATTGCAACCGGCAATTTCAATTTGCCCGAGGATTTCATGAAGTGGCATCCGACCTGCCATCACCGTCCCGAAATGGAGAAGCTGTTTGACACCATGCGTGCGCAATCCAACCGTTGGACACGCCATGCGGTCATGTATGTCTGGGGACACAGCTATGAATTCAACAACGACAACAACTGGGAGTTAATGGAAAATTTCTGTGCCTATGCCGCCGGCAAGGAGGATGTCTGGTACGCTACCAACATTGAAATTTACGATTATATCATGGCATCGCGTGCCTTAATGGTCGGCGTGGACGGCAAAACCGTCTATAATCCGAGCTGTGTGCCGGTTTGGGTATCGGCCGACGGTGCGCCGCTCAAAATTCTGCCGGGTGAGAATATTCTGTAAGTCTTTTCTGAAAAACCATTCGGTTCTTCGAAAATTTGATTGACAAAAAGCGAAATTTGTAGTACAATGTATTACAGGAGGTGCTTTTATGACAATATCCCTTCGATTAAACGAAGAAGATTCGTTGCTTATCAAAAAATACGCACAGTTGAACAAAATGTCCGTGTCCGACTTGATTCGTCAGACCGTCCTGGAACGAATCGAGGAAGATTACGACAAGGAACTGTTTGCCAAGGCACTTGAAGAATACAAAAAAGATCCGGTGACTTATTCCTTAGATGAAGTGGAAAAGGAATTGGGGTTACGATGAAATACACCGTGGTTTTTACGCAAGGAGCGTTGAAATCCCTAAAAAAGCTTGATAAACCCACTGCGGCACTGATTGTCGGTTGGATCCGGAAAAAATTGGACGGCTGTGAAAATCCCCGGCAATTCGGCAAAGCATTGACAGCTAACCACAGCGGCGAATGGCGGTATCGTATCGGGGATTATCGGGTTCTTGCGAAAATAGAAGATAACATTGTTACCATTCACGTACTGACGGTTGGACATCGACGCGATATTTATCAAAAAATGAAAACGGAGAAACGAATATGAGAAAAATCTGTATTGAAACCGATGCGTATTTTCCGTCGAATACGTTAGACGGCGAGATCGTTGCCGCAGGCTTTCGAGCCATGAAAGCGCATGGCTATGAAGCGGCGGACTATGAACATTTGGTGGTCACCACCAATCCGCTTTTTTCGCTTAGCGACGACGATTTCGAACGTGTGATGAAAGAACACCGTGCGGCGGCCGAGGCGGCCGGTGTGGAAATCTACCAGACGCACGGCCCATGGCGGCATCCGCCGAAGGACGCCACCGAAGAGGATCGAGCCGAGCGGCTCGAAAAAATGACCAAATCGCTGTACGGAACCAAGCTTCTCGGCTCCCGGCACATGGTCATTCACCCGATCATGCCGTTCGGCACGGGTGCCGAGCCGGATCATGCGGCGTTCCACGACCTCAACTTTGCGTTTTATTCCAAGCTGTTGGAGGAAGCCAAAAAGTTGGATGTGGTCATCTGCCTTGAAAATATGCCGTTCACGGCGCATTCGATCGCGTCGCCGTCGTCGGTGTATCAGTTTGTCAAGGAATTTCATGACGAGCATCTGCGTATGTGCTTAGACACGGGACACGGACTCATTTTCGGTGTGCAGCCGGCGGATGCCGTTGCCGAAGCGGGAGCTGTCATTGAAGCACTTCACGTGCATGATAACGACGGACGAAGCGACCAACACCGTCTTCCGTTTTTCGGGCACGGCGGCATATGCGATTGGAATGCTTTTGCCGAAGCGGTCAAGGAAAAGCTGCCCGAAAGCATACCGATGTCATTGGAGGTAAGCTTCCCCGGGAAAATGCCGCCGGAGGCTTGCGAATGTTTCAAATGCGGTGCGGCAAAGCTTGCCGGCTATCTTTGTCGGTGAAGCTTGAGGTTCGCAGAACCTCAAGCTTCTATGGGGAAGGTTTTAATATTGTTTGTGCGAAGCCGCCATTGCGGCGA
>URCT01000060.1 GCA_900546385.1 uncultured Eubacteriales bacterium
TACGGTAAGTGTTTCGCCTTGCAGACGCAGGGTGTAGAAGGCGCAGTCCGGCAGATCGGCAAGCGATGTGACGGCAGGGACGTTATCAGTGTCCGTGACAACCGCAAGCGGTTCGTTCGGAACTTCTTCATACGCCACAAACGATTCCGTCCATACATATAGCGCGGCGCACGCCGCCGAAACGGACAAAACGGCACACAGAACCACCGCATATTTTTTGTATTTCTCGGACAGCTTCATTTTTACCGCTCCTTTGCATTTATACTTCTACGTTGATTTTTTACCGATTCCGGAAAAATATGCATTCATTCCGAAAAACGGAGGACACATGAACAACAATCACGACAATTTCCGTAAATCCGGCTCGTCCGGGCAAAAGCTGACGGTCAATACGACGGCCAACATGAAAAAAGCCGGTGTCAAAAAAGTCATCAAAACCGGCGGAAAAGTCACCGGCGCAATGATCGGAAAGACGCTTCAATGGATCTTGAACATTTTTTTCACCATCCTTTTAATCTGCACCATCAGCGGCATTGCCATTGCGGCGATCTTTTTCGGCTATGTCAACAATTATCTGATCGAAGACGATTTTGATATCGAAAATCTGAAAACCAACCTCAATCAGACAACGAAAATTTATTATACCGACGATTCCGGCGCGGTGATCGAACTGGAGGATCAGCGCATCTATGGAACGGAAAACCGCTCTTGGGTTTCGTATAATAAAATGCCGAAAAATCTGACAAATGCGTTTGTCGCTATCGAGGATGAACGCTTTTGGAAGCACAGCGGCGTGGACTGGAAGCGCACATTCGGCGCGGTGCTGCAATTTGCCGGCGGCAACGACAGCTATGGCGGCTCCACCATTACCCAACAGCTTATCAAAAACATCACCAAAGAAGATGAAACCACCATCCAGCGCAAGGTGCGCGAGATTTTCCGCGCCTTGAGCCTTACCAAAAAACACAGCCGCGAAGAGATTTTGGAAATGTACCTCAACACCATCAATCTTTCGCGCAACAACTACGGTGTCCAAGCGGCGGCAAACTACTATTTCGGCAAAGATGTGTCCGAACTCGATTTGGTTGAATGCGCCGCTCTTGCCGCCATTCCGAAATCGCCGACCAAATACGACCCGGTGCGCAATCCGGAGGAAAACAAACGCCGCCGCGGCTATGTTCTTGATAAAATGGCGGAACTGGGCTGGATCACGCAAGAGGAATGCGACACGGCGAAAAACACGGAGCTTGTCATCAATATCACCGTGCTTGACGGAACGGTCACCAAATCCAACTCCTACTTTAAGGATACACTTATCGAGCAGATCATTGCCGATCTGAAAGAAGAATACGGCTATTCGCGTGAATATGCATCCGGCATCATCTATTCCGGCGGCTTAAAAATCTATGCAACCATCGATCCCGAAATCCAGACCATCATGGAGGAGGTCTTTGCCGATCCGGATACCTTCCAGCGCGTGACCGAAGGCATTCAGCCACAGGCCGCCATGGTGATCATGGATCCGTATACCGGCGATGTCAAGGGCGTTGTCGGCGGCCGGGAAAAAACGGGCGACCGCGATTTGAACCGTGCCACGCAAAGCCGCCGTCAGATCGGTTCGGCCATCAAGCCGATTACCGTCTATGCACCGGCCATGGATTTGGGCCTTATCAATTATGCAACGGTTTACGACGATACGCCGCTCGAATACAAAGCCTCGCTCGGCCGCTATTGGCCGAAAAACGCACCGGCGCGCTACGACGGCCTTGTCACCGTCAACAAAGCCGTGGAGGTTTCCAAAAACACGGTCGCCATCAAGGTATTGAAGCAGATGACGCCGGAGTATTCCTATAATTTCTCGCAGAACAAACTGCACTTAAACAGTCTTGTGGCAAGCGACAAGGATTTGGCACCGCTTGCACTCGGCGGTCTTACCAACGGTCTTACCGTTATGGAGGTCACCGCTGCGTATTCGATTTTCCCCAACGGCGGTATGTATTCGTCGCCGCGCCTGTACACACGCGTTTTGCGCAACGATGATACGGTGCTGCTCGAACGGAATGTCAATCCGACGTATGCGGTTTCAGGCGATACCGCACAGGTGATGACCAGAATCTTACAGAATGTTGTGACGAACGGTACGGCATCCGGCATCACATTGGACAAAAAAGTCGCCGTTGCCGGCAAAACCGGTACGACCAACGACGATAAAGACCGCTATTTTGTCGGCTTTACGCCGTATTATACGGCCGCGTGCTGGTTTGGCTATGACACGCCGAAATACCTTGGCAAATTCCGCTCCAATCCGGCTATGATTGCCTGGGAAAAGGTCATGACGCGCGTTCATGAGAAATATATCAATGCCGCGACTTCCGGCGGAGAACCGCTAAAGAAGTTCGATTATTCGCGCCTGACGCAGGTGGCGGTCTGCTCGGACAGCGGCCTTTTGCCGTCCGAAGCCTGCTCGCATGATTTGCGCGGCTCGCGCCTTACCTATGGATGGTTTGCCAAGAATCAGATTCCGACCAAGACCTGCGACACGCATATGCTTGTGGATTGGGATTCAACGACCGGACGCGTGGCAACGCCCTATTGCCCGGACAGCGTAATCATGCGCGTTGCTCTCATAAAGACGGACGACCGCAATTTTGTTCAGAATATCCCGATCACCGACGCGCGCTATACCTGCCGGAGTGTTGCCGGAAATCCGGCAAACGTTCTGAATCCGTCCGACCCGTATTATATGAGTGCTATGCCGGCCGGCACCTATGCCGGGTATTCGCCGGGTGTGGATGCACCGCAAAACAGCTATTGTACAGCGCATAATTTCGTATATCCCACGACGGAAGACGATTGGAACGGCATGGATGAGGATTCGATCGAGGATTTGGAGGATCTCATTAACGAGCGAACGGAGAATGCGGATTCACCGGAGGAGAACCATACCACACAGCCGCAAAATCCGACAACCGAGCATCCGTTAAAGCCCGGTTCGACGGCGGATAACGCGGAGTCACACGATTCGACGACCGTCCATCCGCTGCATTAGCCAAACAACAGGAAGTAAAAGAAGCATGAGATATTTGAAAAAGAAAATCTACGCCTTATCGGCCGCAGCCGGGCTTGCACTCGGCGCCGTTGGCGGCACCAATGCCTTCGGTGATACGGCGCAGCTTGCCAAAGCCTCCGCGAAAGCGTTTACCGATGTGGCGGCGGACAGCTGGTATTATCCGTATGTTTCCGGCTTAACCGAATCCGGCGTTATCAAAGGCATAATCGACACGTCCTTTGCGCCGAACGGTACGTTTACCGTGGCGGAAGCGGCGGCGGTCATTACCCGGTATCTCGGACTCGAGGATCAAGCGGCAAGCCGCAAAAACGCCATGGAGGTTTTGGGCGTTGCCGGTGCGGACAAGTGGTATGCCGGGTATATCCAGCTGCTGTATGAAGCCGGTGTTATCGATGTTACGGAATACGGCTGCTCGGTGATGGGCCGTCATATTTCCATCGATACGCCGGAGCTTTTGGAAAAGCCGGTCAAGCGGTATGAATTCGCCGCGTTTGTCACGCGTTCATTTGAACTGGACGGTACGGAAATCCGCAGCACGGTCGGCGAAGGATTGGGACATGAGTTTATTTATTCCGGTGCTTACGACGAGCGTATGCTCGAAAAGTATATTCCGTTTATTGCCGACTACGAAACCATCCCGGCTTCGTACAATTACTATGTGCTGAAAGCCTATTACAACGGCATTTTCAACGGCGATGATGCCGGAAATTTCAATCCGTTAAACAACTTGACCCGTGCGGAAATGGCCAAAGTGACGGCTGTGATTTTAGACAGCTCCTTGCGCACGCGCATCGATGTGAATGCCGCCCTACCCGAAACGCCCGACTCGTTCGAACCGGCACCGCTTCCGGAGGACAGCTATTTTGTCATCAACGGCAAGCAGGTGTTAAAGCCTTCGTATACCGACGCGTTATTTGCCGTGGAAGCCATGAATCTCGGCACCTTCTACGAGAATAATTTGCCGGTTGTATCGTATACGCGGCAGTCGGCACCACCCTCCGGCTATGCGTTCCGCGTCTACCATTTCACCAAAGATGCGGTTGGCTTTGATGTCAATATTGCCGCCGCAAAGGATACCTCCGACGGCTATCAGAGCTTGTTTAATCCGGGCGACCGACTGGTGCTTACGCTTGTCAATACACAAACCGGTGAAACCGTGGATGCCCATACCTTTATTTTGAACGGCGTCGGCGCGGTCGCACAGAATTCAGACCGCTATCTGCCGTAAGAAAACGGACGATTTTAACGTAATTTGAGACAATTTCTCCTTGCATTCAGCTTTTGTCGTGATAGAATAAGAAGGTAATCTGTTAAGGATAGGAGCGATTATTATGCGCTTTGAAAAAATCTATTTTGACCCGAACCATACGGACGCGTTTCTCACATTGTATGTGTCGGATGTGAAAAGCCCGATCCGCGACGCAATGCTCGTTATTCCCGGCGGCGGCTACGGCTGCGTTTGCTCCGACCGCGAGGGAGAACCGATCGCCCTTGCGTATCTTGCACGCGGCATGAACGCCTTTGTGCTCCATTATACTGTAACGCCCTCCGATCCGTATATTCCGCTTATGGAAGCTTCACTTGCCATGGCGTATATCCGCGAACACGCACAAGAGCTTGCCATCAATCCGAAACGTGTCTTTGCCGTCGGCTTTTCGGCAGGCGGCCATTTGGCAGCGTCCCTTGCAACTATGTGGAATGACGATGTGTTAAACAGCCGCATTTCGATTCCGCAGGGCGCGAACCGCCCGGACGGTGCGGTGCTGTGCTATGCCGTCATTACGCCCGAAGGCCATTTCGGCAGCTTCCAGAATCTGCTCGGCACACAGATCGACAATCCCGAAACGCTTCACGCCTTTACGCTTAACGAACGCGTAAGCGCGGATACGCCGCCGACGTTTTTGGTGCATACGGCAAACGACGATGTCGTTCCCGTGGAAAAGAACGCGATTGTCATGGCAGACGCGCTGACAAAGGCAAAAATTCCGTATGAATTGCATATTTATCCGTTCGGACCGCATGGAATGGCACTTGCCAACAGCGATACCAGCAATGCGTATCCGCCGCTTGAGGATCAAGCGTATGCGCGTTGGGTGGACGACTCCATAACGTTCTTTGCCAGATTTTGATAAAGCCCGGGCATCATGGTTTTTACTGTGATGCCTTTTTTAACCCATATTTTTGCAATTCTTTCGTTTTTCTTATCAAAAAGATCTTGACAATTTTGCAAAACAGGACTATAATTACGAACGACCATTAGTTAGCGATAACTTGTAATCGATACAAAGGAGAAAATTTTATGCGAATTCAAAAAATCATGGCGGCCGTTTTGGCTGCCGCAACCGTTTTTTCCTGTACGGTGTTTGCGGCGGAAACCTATGCCACACGCGGCGAAGTAGCCAAAATGCTTGAAACCGCCGCAGACGACTATAACCCGAACGTAACCTATGCCGACATCCTCAAAGGCGATGAAACCGGCGAACTGCACGAGGAGGATGCTGTCACACGTGCCGAAGCATTGGTGATGCTGTCCCGTGCATTCGGTCCTTTGCCGGAGCTTACGGGGCACAACGCGCGCGTCGCCTTAAAAAGCGATTCGTTTACCGACATTCCCGATTGGGCAAAAGAAGAGCTTGCGCCTGTTCTCGACAAGGGAATTGCGGCAGGCACGGCAGACGGCATTTTCTCGCCGGATGAATACGTGACGGCCGATCAAATGCAATTGTTTATCGGACGCGTTTACGCCTTGTTCGGAACCAACGAAAAAGATGATTTCTATGCAGCCGTTAACAAGGATTCCTTAAATCAAATGGAACTCTTGCCCGGCCGCGCGTCTACGGGTGCGCTGTATGCCTTAAATGACAAAGCCGGTGCCGAAGTTGCAAGCATCTTAGACGAGGTTCTGCAAAAAGGCGGCGAAAAGGGCAGTAAAGAGCAGAAAATGGCGGATTTCTACAAAAATATTTTGGATACCGAAAGCCGAAACAAGGTCGGAATCGCGCCGATTCAGAAATATCTCGATATGATTAACACGGCCGCTGATGTGAACGACTTAATGAAGGCGCAGACCGCCCTGTGCAAGGAAATCGCCTTCACGCCCTTTATCGGTTTTTCCATCACCATTGATATGAAGGACAGCACCAAGTATATCCCGGCCTTCGGCACCCTTGAACCGATGATGTCCAAGGATTTCTATGCCACAGCCGATGAAGCACAAAAGAGCGTTTATACGGCCTATTTGACAAAGCTTCTCACTCTTGCCGGAGAAACGCCGGATAAAGAGACGGTCGATGCGTATTATCAATACGAAAAAACACTTTCCAAAAAAGTATTCGCACCCGGCGACAGAAACAATGTCGATAAGATCTATAACACCGTCACTCTCGACGAAATCTGCGCCATGTTCCCGAACATAGACGTGAAAACCGCATTGGCGGATTCCGGCGTGAAAGAAGAAGCGGCATTCTATATCGAAAATCCGGAGTATGTCCGCGCCTATGCCGCATTGTTTACCGACGACAATCTCGATGTGTTGAAAACGGCGGCCAAGCTTGCCCTGTTATACGGCTATGGCGGCGCGCTTTCCACCGATTTTGTGGATGCGGCAAACGAATTTAATGCGGCCTATTTGGGCGTTTCGGGCAGCTATACGAATGAGGAACTGGCGGTTATGATCGTCTCGAACATCATGCCTGACTATATCGGCGAAATCTATGCCGAAAAGTATTTCTCGGAAGAAGCCAAACAAAACGTGGAACAGATGGTGCAGGATATCATTTCCGCGTATGAGGAACGCATTCGGTCGCTTGATTGGATGAGTCCCGAGACCAAACAAAAGGCACTTCGCAAATTAGAGACCATGACGGTCAAAATCGGCTATCCCGACAGCTTCGACACTTATTTGGACGACGTGGATATCCGCTCGGCAGCCGAAGGCGGCAGCTATTTCTTGAATATGGTGGAAATCGCCAAAGCGTCGCGCAAGGCCTATTTGGAATGCCAGGGACAGCCGGTGGACAAAACAGCTTGGCTCATGTATCCGTACACGGTCAATGCCTGCTACAGTGCCACCTCCAACGATATTACCTTCCCGGCAGCGATTCTGCAGTCTCCGATGTACGATGTGAACGCCTCCTATGAAGAAAATTTGGGCGGCATCGGTTATATCATTGCCCATGAAATCACGCACGCCTTTGACAATAACGGCGCTAAGTTCGACGAAAACGGCAATGCTGCCGATTGGTGGACTGAAAGCGATTATGCCGCTTTTGAAGAGCGTTGTGAAAAAATGGTCGCTTTCTACGATCAAAAAGAGGGAATTCCGGGTGTTCCCATGGATGGCCGGCAGACGTTAAGCGAAAATGTGTCCGATCAGGGCGCTATGCAGTGCCTCGTTTCGATTCTGGCAAAACGCGAGAATCCCGATTACAAAACGTTTTATCGGTCGGTCGCCAACATTTGGGCTTCCACCAAAACCCGTCCGTATGCCAAATATGTTGCCGGTATGGATGTTCATTCCGAGGATAAGCTGCGCACCAATTTGGTTATTGTCAATACGGAGGAATTCTTCAAGACCTTCGGCATCACCGAAAAGGACGGAATGTGGGTTTCTCCCGAAGACCGGGTAAGGATTTGGTGAGATTCATGAATATAACTTTGTTTCGTGCGACCAAACGCCCAAACAGCAGCACCTATCAGGCGGCAAAATATCTGATTTCAAAGCTTAGCGATGTCGGCACGGTGTACGAATTTACCTTGCCGGAGGATATGCCGCATATATGCCTTGGCTGCTATGCGTGTATTAACGGCAAGGAGGATAAGTGCGGTGGCTATGCATATTTAGAGAAAATCAACCGCGCGATGGACGATTCCGAGCTGCTTATCTTCTGTGCGCCGGTGTGGTGCTTCCATGCGCCGGGACAAATCAAAAGCTTTTTGGATCATTACGGCTATCGGTGGATGGTGCACCGCCCGAATTTTGCTATGCTGCATAAGCAGGCGGTGATTATTTCGACGGCCGGCGGCGGAGGATTAAAGGAAACGCCAAAGGATATCAAGGACAGCATGGACTATTGGGGCGTGGCGCGGACGTATGTGGTGACCCAGGCGGTTTGGGGCGGCTTTTGGAACAATATGTCCGAAAAGTTCAAAACAAACCTGTTACATAAGTTGGACAAAACCGCTGTCCGCATCGAAAAGCACGCGAAGCACCTGACACCGTCTCTCAAAGTAAAGGCATTGTACAAAATGTTTGAACGGCTTCATTTGCAAGGGAAAATGCTCCCGGTGGATGATTCGTATTGGAAAGAGACATTGAAAAAATAGGAAAAGGCTCCGGCAAAAGCGTATTTGTCGGAGCCTTCCTATATGGATGGGATTTGCGGTAATGGGATGGGAGAGAATGGGGAAGCGATGGGACAGCTTACGTTATTTAGTTTGCGTACAGCTCCAGCTTCTCGGCAACCGCTCGAAAACGCGGGTCTTGGCGAATTCCGTCATAGCGGCTGTGTTTCATTTTTTCAAGCATATAGTAGCAATGCGTATGCTCGGTGAGTTCATGAAAATCCTCGCTGTTTTCGGGATAGATTTGTGTGTCAACCAAGAAAGACGAGAAATGCTTACCGTGGTCGTTCTGATAGGATAAGTCGCAGGCCACGGCATGGTCACACATCTTTTCGAGCGAATCGAGAGCCTCTTTGGCTTTGCCGAGCGCGATTTCGTAAGTAGAGATCAGCCAATGATTAAAAGCTAAGCGGAAGTGGTGATACATAAGATCGTCACCGTAGATTAAGGAATAGAGTTTGTTTGATACCCGAAGCATTTCAATTTTATTCTCCCAGGTTGAGGAGTCATTCGGAATATCCTCATTCAGCACAAGGTTCCGAATCGCCGTACCAAGAGCGTCCGTAAGCTTATCGATCTCATCCTGAATGTAGAATTTCGTTTTTCCGTCTCCGATTCCGCAGGACAGTACATCCTCGCGGCAGTATTTCATGGGAGTGAGCCGTTTGACTAAGTCCATGATCTTGTCGGTCTGACCGGTTTCACTGTATAAGCTGACCAGCTTCGTGATGGCATCGTATCGTGTGTTTTCGTTGACGCATTCATCCATGACGGTTTTCAGAAGATTCTCGATCTCTCCGACAAGCGATGTATCGTGAGTCTGCTGCCACATGAAATACAGACACACCGCAAGTTGTTCTCGAATCTCATGGTCGTTCGGGTACCGTAAGAAGGCATTTCGTGCATAAGCCAGCTGTTCCTCGAGCGATCCGACCTCCCAGAGACGGTTCATTTCCTTTTTGATAGCTGTAAGCTCGGCTTCACGTTCGGACAGCCTATAGCCAATCAGCTCGTCCACGCTGACCGCGAAAAAGTCTGCAAGCACCGGAAGAAGCTCGATATCCGGATAACCGCTTTCCGATTCCCAGCGTGAAATTGCCTGAGGCGTAACGCCAATGCCTGTTGCAAGTGCGTCTTGTGTAATATTGTTTTCTGCACGAAGTTTTTTGATGATCGTGCCTATTTTAAGGTTCATATCGTACCTCCGAAATGTTTATCACCGGTGTAATTCTATTATAGCACAGATTTCCCAAAAAACAATTATCAATCCGTTGTTGAAGATATAAAGTATTGCTTTATATTCTTAAAGGCATTATCTCGTAAAAAAGGGCAGAACGTGTGAAAAAACAGCGCATGTTCCGTCCTTTAAAATGCAAAAGTCCTGAAATCAAATGATTTCAGGACTTTACGTTATGTATTGCGCCACCGAAAAAGATATCGCTTTTGGGCGAAAGGTCAATTCAGATGGATATTTGATTGCTTTCAAACTGCCCAATCAGCCATTCGTTATAATCTTCGGGAATCTTGGACTCCAGCAACAATCGTTCAAAGATGGCAATTGATGTCGGGCAATTACCGCCGTACTCTTTCCTTGCTCTTTCCAGAAGCTGTTCTTTTGAATAATTCCCTGATAAATAGCAAAGGTAGTATTCTGCCGCCAAAACAAACTCTTCCTCGTCGCCCGATTGCCAGTCTTCAATCAGTGTGCGGTGGCAAGCTTTTAATTTTTCATTGCTTTCAACATGTTTCCGATATAACCCCGTTAATTTCTCACTTGCAAAACCATGCATAAGCTCGTGAGCAATAAGAGGGTAGAAATCGACCGCTCCGGCAGAGCGGCAAAAACAAGTCAAAAACGAGCCGCCATACAGAGTGAATGCCGTCGGAGCGCTGAAAAATGAAACATAAATATTGGCAGAAGCTATGACTGATGATTTTTTCAGTAAAGAAACGTTTCGAAATAGCAAGTCTGCATCGTAGCCTGCAACCGCAGTTTCCTTTGGTTTCATTTCGGAATACACCATAGGTAAGATACGCTCTTTGTATATGCTTTCAAATCCTATGTTTTTAAGCACAGTCAATCTCTTTGCATACAGATCGGCGAACCCGTCTTTCAGCCACCCCAGAACCGGATATATGTAGGATGCCGTAAACCCGCCTGTTATCCTCTCCTTTACTGTGTCTTCAATTTTTTGCGGATCGTTGAACATGTCAATTAAATCGTCTAATGTTAAGCATTCCAAATCCCCGTCAAAGTACGCGCTTACAATCAGGCAGATGTTTGACATTCCTATACAATTATCCCCGAAGTTTCCCGGCAAAAGAGTATTGATATATTTGATTTCTTCGATTTGTTTTTCGTTCATCCATTTGGTATCATTCAGTAACCTTTTTTCGAGAAAGCAAAGCGTGTCAAGAGCAAGACTGGATTTCACATGAATGTGGGACATTGGCGCACCTCCTGTGATTTAATATTTCAATTATATCATAAAATTTGTTGCATTTCAAGCCCTTTGTAGCGGATACAGAAAATGGAATAAATCTACCGCGGAAACTCCGAGATGTGTAGGCTTCCGCAGCAGTGGGCAGTCAGGTTCGGCTCTGACGCGCAGTGGGCCGAGTCTGCTCGAATCCATTTTTATGAGCCAAAACAAAAAAAACAACACCCAACAGGATGCTGTATTTTTTGTTTTGGCTGCGGAACTAGGATTTGAACCCAGACAAACAGAGTCAGAGTCTGTCGTGCTGCCATTACACAATTCCGCAATGTTTCAACTGACGGGATATATTATACAACAACACGAACGGTTTGTCAAGAGGTTTTCGCAATTTAATGAGTAAATGTTTTCGACATTTTACAAGCTTTGCCAAGATGCGGTCAAACGCGTTCTTCAAGGCCGCTTTCATCCGACCGGTATGCCGCCTCCATAACACGGTTAACATACGCGCCGTCGGAAAAAGAGGGCGTAAAGGATTTCTTTTCGTTCACGGCAGAAAGGTAGCTGTACATCGAATGAATATGTCCGCGGAACCAGCCGATGGGCGCACGCATTCCCGGAAAGACCGATTCCGGAATGTCGTAGCGGTTGACGCACTCGATGGCCGTGAAGCCGCGCTCGCCGCCATTCGGTGCGGATGGTCGTTTGGCGTCATAAAAATACAGATAATTCGGGTTCATAAGGTCAAATTTCAGTGCGCCGTCCGTACCGTAAACGGTAAGTGTGAAATCATCGTTCGCACCGACGGAAACCTTGCTTGCCTCAATCGTGCCGCAGGCGCCGCCGGCAAGACGAGCCGTGATATAAAACGCTTCATCCGCGTTGGTGTGCCACACCTTTCCGTCCGCACCCGTGCGTTCGGGATAAACGATCTGCGAAAGGCCTCTCACGGTATCCATTCTGTTTTCCGGCGCACTTCCGAGAACAAACGCTAAAAGATCGATGGCGTGCGAGCCGAGGTCGAACAGCACACCGCCGCCGCAGATCTCCTTGTCCTGCTTCCAGCCGCGCGGCTTGGCCGGGTCGGTGCTTGACGAATGCAGATAGGCACTGCGGAAGGACACGATTTTTCCCAAACGTCCCTCGGCAACAAGGCTTGCGGCACGAATGGCGGCCGGAAGATGCCGGTTGTTGAATACTACGCCGCAAACACTGTCGGTTTTTTGCGCAAGCGCGGCAAGCTCTTCCGCTTGGGCAGCCGTAATGCCGAGCGGCTTTTCGCAAAGCACATTCTTTCCGTGCGCAAGTGCCGCTTTCACTTCTTCATAATGACAGATATTGGGCGTGCAGACATCGATGACATCGATTTCCGGATTGTTCAGCACGGCTTCGTAGTCTGTCGAGACATTTTCAAAGCCGAGCCTATCCGCTTTTTCTCGTGCGCTTTTTTGGTCGCGTGTTACAAGCGTGTGAAGCTTCGCTTCAAAGGGCAGGGGATTGTAGCAATAGCGAAGATTGGCAACTGACGCCGCATGGGCTCGCCCCATGGCACCTGAGCCGATAAGCGCAATATTGATAGTTTTTTTTGTTGATTCCATGTGCCGATTTCCTTTAGCATTTTTCTTTTATTCTATCATATCATGCTTCGTTTTTCAAGACTTTTTTCAACAAATTTGTCCGGAACTCTTGACAGGACGCAGCGAGTATGGTAAAATAATAAAAGAAATCAAAAATCTTCCGGATAAAAGGGAGTAGCGGCGGAAAACCGTTGCAGAAGCGTCAATCACGATCGTTCGGCGGCAGAAGCCATGCGATCCGCGTCTGCATGAAACGCGAGACTTTTATCGTATAACCGGCTTTGTACGTTATGCGGTGAAGGTCGTTTTTTTTGCCGAAAAAAAGAACAGGAGTGAAACTATGGAATTCTTGGACAAAATCAGTTTTCTGTACAAAGGCTTTGCGGAGCTTGTCGATTGGCGTTATGTGGTCATGTGGATCATCGGCGGCATCCTCATCTACCTTGCCATCAAAAAGGATATGGAACCGACGCTGCTTCTGCCGCTCGGCTTCGGCACGATCCTTGTGAACATTCCGCATTCGGGCGCCATCGGCGACGGCGGTGCGCTGTCCACGCTGTTTAACGCGGGTATCGCCAACGAGCTGTTTCCGTTAATCCTCTTTATCGGTATTGGCGCGATGATCGACTTCACGCCGCTTCTTGCCAATCCGAAGCTTATGATTTTCGGCGCGGCGGCACAGTTCGGTATTTTCTTTACCTTCTGCCTTGCGTCTATCTTTTTCCCGGTAAAAGATGCGGCTTCCATTGGCATTATCGGTGCGGCGGACGGCCCGACAGCCATTGTCGTGGCACAGGCACTTGATTCGCAGTTTACCGGCGCGATTATGGTCGCAGCGTATTCGTATATGGCACTTGTGCCGATTATCCAACCGCCGGTTATCAAGCTGCTCACCACCAAAAAAGAACGCTTAATCCGTATGCCGTATGCCAACACCGAGGTTTCGCGCCTTACCAAGATTTTGTTCCCGATTGTGATTACCATTATCGCCGGTATCGTCGCACCCGAATCGGTTTCGTTAATCGGTTTCTTGATGTTCGGTAATCTCATCCGCGAATGCGGCGTGCTTGATTCGCTGTCCGAAACGGCGCAAAAGGTGCTTGCCAACCTCATTACGATTTTCCTCGGCATCACGATTGCCGTTCAGATGCAGGCAGATAAGTTCCTCCAGCCGGCAACGCTTCTCATTCTCGGCCTTGGTTTGTTCGCTTTTATTTTCGATACGGTCGGCGGCGTGCTGTTCGCCAAGTTCCTCAACCTTTTCTTGAAGAACAAGATCAACCCGATGATCGGTGCGGCCGGCATTTCGGCTTTCCCGATGTCGGGACGTGTGGTGCATAAAATGGGTCTTGCCGAGGATAAAGGCAACTTCCTTCTCATGCATTCGATCGGCGTCAACGTATCCGGACAGATTGCCTCGGTCATTGCCGGCGGTCTGATCCTCAACTTCTTTATGAAATAAGGAGAAACGAAAATGGGAGATATCTTTTTCAAACCGATGGAATTTGTCAATAATTTAATTTATATGGGTGCCGGAATGTTCAGTATTTTGGTGGTCATGGGCGTGATTATCGCCGTGGTGCTTGTGTTAAACGCACTCACAAAACCCAAAAAAGACAAAGGATAAACGGAAAGGACGGCCGGAAATATTCCGACCGTCCTTTGTACTCTTTGCGTTTTACAGTATTCTGACGCGGCACTCGTCGTAGTGACCGCGGCAAGCCGGAGTCTCATTCGCTTTGCCGATGACCACAAGCGCGATGGGCGTGGAAGCAATGCCGAATTTGTCGCGGAACATCTGCACGCGTTCAGCGTTCGGATAAATGCCGCACCAACACGAACCGTAGCCAAGCTCCAAGCTCTGCAAAAGAATGTTTTCGATGGCCGCACCGCAATCCTGCGGGAAAAAGCCTTTCGCAATGCCGCTCTGCGCTTTCTCGTTGGCACACACCAAAATGCCGATTGACGCGTCGCGCAAATGCGAAGCATACGGATGAATCGACAGTGCGTCCTCTTTGGCTTTGTCGCTTTGCAGAACAACAAATTCCCATGGGCGGGAATTGCAGGCACTCGGCGCGTGCATGGCGGCTTCCAGAATGGCGTGTAAATGCTCGTCGGGCATTTTTACGTGCGGCACATATTTGCGGATGCTGCGGCGCGAGCGAATGGCTTCGGTTACGTTCATAATAAGACTTCCTTTCTTAATTTTGAGGTGAAGCAATGATATGTCATCCGTTTCCGCCGCTATACGACGGCAATTCAAAAATTTTGGTTTTAGGCAGCTTTCCGTCGGTCAAATCGCGTGAACAGCTGTTTTTCTACGGACATCCGCAGAACCGCTTTTGGCGCGTGACCGCCGCCGTTTTTGGTGCGGAAACGCCGAAAACGATTCTGGAAAAGAAAGCGTTTTTGTTGTCGCACGGCATCGCGCTGTGGGACGTGATTGCTTCCTGTGAGATCACCGGCAGTGCGGACAGCAGCATAAAAAACGTAACAGCCAACGATCTTTCACCGATTTTTGCGGCAGCGGATATCAAGCAGATCTTTGTCAACGGACAGACGGCTAAACGCTTTTATGATCGCTATACCAAACCGGTTATCGGGCGTGAAGCGGCGGTGCTTCCGTCCACGTCTCCTGCCAACGCCGCATGGAGCTTCGAAAAGCTGGTGACAGCGTGGCAAGTCCTCCGGAATTGCTAAAAAACGGGCATAGGCCCGTTTTTTCTGCTTATTTATCGTATTCGGCAGGAATGCCTTTGATAATATCGCCGACGCCGTTATAAATGTACGACGGGCGGTAGGGAAACTTGCGCATAATGTGAAAATTGGTCACGCCCGACAGCACAAGCACGGTTTCAATGCCGCTTTCCACGCCGGCAATAATATCGGTATCCATACGGTCGCCGACAATGGCGGTATCCTCCGGCGAAACACCGAGTAATTTAATGCCGGTTTTCATCATCAACGGATTCGGCTTGCCGAGATAATAGGCAACAGCACCGGTGGAAAGCTCAATCGGAGCAACAAGTGCTTTGCAGGCAGGAATAATGCCTTGCTCGGAAGGGCCGGTCATATCGGGGTTGGTTCCGATGAGCTTGGCGCCGCCGTTGACAAGCCGAACGGCGCGCAAAATGCTCTCATAGTTGTAGTTGCGCGTTTCGCCGACCACCACATAGTCGGGATTGACATCGTTCATGGAAATGCCCTTTTCGTATAAAGCGTTGATAAGACCCGGTTCGCCGATGGCATAGACCGAGCAGCCCGGCTTTTGACTTGCCAAAAAGTCGGCAGTCG
>URCT01000061.1 GCA_900546385.1 uncultured Eubacteriales bacterium
CTGTGCCGACAATACTTAGCTGGCGACGGCTTGGTAAGATAGGGCAATGCTAACATCTTCTGCGGATGTGGCGGAACTGGCAGACGCGCACGTTTGAGGGGCGTGTGAAGTATTTCATATGGGTTCAAGTCCCATCATCCGCACCAAAAATAGAACACACAATTGTGTGTTCTATTTTTTTATGTCCTTGACATATTTCTTCAAAACCGCTATAATAGAAACAGATTTTATCATCGGAGGTGCATTTCTTGTGACTAAACGATTCCGTGTGTATTTCTTTACAGCACTCTTTGTTTTGCTATTCGCATTTTCTGCTTTTTCCGCACAAATCGTCGATACCGGCACGTGCGGTGGTGGCGGAAAAGGAGAAAATGTTACTTGGACGTTATATGAGGATGGAAAAATGGAAATTTCCGGCGAAGGCGATGTCGTTGTGCTCAAAACCGCCAGTCGTCCATGGTATGCTTACCTTTCTGAGATTCGAACGGTCGTTATCGGCGAAGGTGTGACCAGCACCGGAAAATTTGCATTTGAATCCTGCGAGAATTTAACGTCTGTGACCCTGCCGAGCTCCTTAAAAACCATTGATTCTTCCGCTTTTGCGGCCTGCAAAAGTCTGTCAATGATTACGATTTCCGAAAATGTGCAAGTCATCGGCGACTATGCCTTTGCCGCTTGCAGAAATTTAGCGGCGATTACGATTCCCGAGGGCGTTCAGCTCATCGATGAATTTGCTTTTTGCGAATGCGACAGTCTGCTGTCGATGACGATTCCTGTGTCTGTTGCGAAAATTGGCCGTTCGGCTTTTTCCGGATGCGACAATTTATCGACCGCAACGCTTTTATACGGCGTGGAGACGATCGACGATTTTGCCTTTTATAATTGTCAAAAGCTCGAAAAAATCAACCTTCCGGTCAGTGTGACAAGCATCGGTGGATCGGTTTTCGCCGAATGCCACAGCCTGACTTCGGTCATCCTTCCGCCGCAGATAACGGTTATCGATGAAGGTGCTTTTGCGCATTGTGCTGCACTTGAAACGGTTGTGATTCCATCCGGCGTGACAAATATCGGCAAATTTGCCTTTGATAAATGCAAAAATTTAAGAAATGTATATTATACCGGCACAAAAGCGGAATGGGAAAGCATTCGTGTCGGCTGTGGCAACGAGTATTTACGGCAAGCCACGCTTCACGATTCTGCTGCGGTTCTTTTTCCGTCCATTGTCAAAAAGAGCGATGAAGCCGTGTATATCGTCACAGCCGCCAATCTGCCACAGTCTTCGATGGTGGTTGTTGCACTATACAAGGATGGCCGCTTTGTCGGGTATGAGAGCGCGGTCTACAACGGCGAGACGCTCGAAATTGCCGCCGACACGCCGCACGATTCGGCGACGATTTTGGCGTGGAGCGATTTGGAAAAGCTCATTCCGTTAGCGCCGGGAACAAAAATCGGATCTTAAAACACAAGCGGCGAAGCTTTTGGCAGGCAGTCGGTTTTGCGCAAATGTGCAAGGCAAACCGGCGGCCTGCCGCTTTGTTATGTGCCGCAAGCGGAAAGAAAGCTCTTTCCCGTCCCAAAATCACAAAAAATGCTTGACAAACGCTTCGTAAAAGCGTATGATATAGAAGTAATACTATGTAAAAGAGGATTCTCACCATGAAATGGACAGGATTAAACGATTTACGGGAAAAATATCTTTCCTTTTTTGAAAGCAAGGGACATTTACGGCTTCCCAGCTTTTCGCTCGTTCCCAACAACGACAAAAGCCTTCTTCTCATCAATTCCGGCATGGCGCCCATGAAAAAATACTTCACCGGCGAGGTCAAGCCGCCACGCAACCGCGTCACGACCTGCCAAAAGTGTATCCGCACGCCCGACCTTGAGCGTGTCGGTATTACCGCGCGTCACGGTACGTATTTCGAAATGCTCGGCAACTTCTCGTTCGGCGACTATTTCAAGGAACAGGCCATCACCTGGGCATGGGAATTTTTGACCGAAACGCTCGAAATGCCGAAGGATTTGCTTTGGCCGTCGGTCTATGAAAAGGACGACGAAGCCTACGATATTTGGAAAAACAAAATCGGTGTTCCCGAAGAGCACATCGTCCGTCTCGGCAAAGAGGACAACTTCTGGGAGCACGGTTCCGGTCCCTGCGGTCCCTGCTCGGAAATCTATTTCGATCGCGGCGAAAAATACGGCTGCGGCAAACCGGACTGCAAGCCCGGCTGCGACTGCGACCGCTACATGGAAATCTGGAACAACGTATTCTCGCAGTTCAACAACGACGGCAAGGGCAATTATACCGAGCTTGCCCAAAAGAACATCGATACCGGCATGGGTCTTGAACGTTTGGCGTGCGTCATGCAGGGCGTGGACAATATGTTCGAGGTCGATACCATTCGCCGCATTCTCGACACGGTCTGCAAGGTTGCGGACAAGAAATACGGCGAAAACGCCAAGGACGATATTTCAATCCGCGTGATTACCGACCATATCCGCAGCTCCACGTTTATGATTTGCGACGGCATCATTCCGTCCAACGAAGGCCGCGGCTATGTGCTTCGCCGCATCATCCGCCGTGCCGCCCGTCACAGCAAGCTTCTCGGCATTAACCATGCGTTTCTTTCGGAGCTTTGCGATGTGGTGATTGAGGACAACTGCGGTGCTTATCCGGAGCTTGCCGAGAAAAAGGATTACATCAAAAAGGTCATCGGCATGGAGGAAGAGCGCTTTGACGCGACGATTGATGCAGGCCTTTCGATTCTTTCGAATTTGGTACGCGATGCGGTCAAGGACGGCTCGCATAAAATCTCCGGTGAAGAGGTCTTTAAGCTGTACGATACGTTCGGTTTCCCGATCGATTTGACGCGTGAGATCGCACTGGAAAATCACATTGATATTGATGAAGAGACCTTTGAAAAACTCATGAAGCTGCAAAAGGAACGCGCAAGAAATGCCCGTGCCAACCTTTCCGGCTGGAGCAATGCCTCCAAAACGCTGTTAAGCTCGCTTCCCAAAACCGAATTTACCGGCTATGACGCATTCGAGACAGACGGTGCAAAGGTGCTTGCCATCATTGACGGCGACGACAGCCTTGACAGCATTAACGAAGGCGAATTTTCACTTGTACTCGATAAAACACCGTTCTACGCCGAAAGCGGCGGACAGGTCGGCGATGTCGGCATCATCACCGGCGGCGACGCGGCTGTCACGGTTTTGGATACCAAAAAGACCGACGGCGTGACCATCCATTTTTGCCGTATGGTTAACGGAACGTTAAAGAAGGGCGACACCGTTCGTGCCGAAATCAACGAAGCTAAGCGCGTTGCCACCATGCGCAACCACTCGGCGGCGCACCTCTTGCAGGCGGCACTCCGTACCGTTCTCGGCAAGCACGTTGAGCAGGCCGGTTCGTATGTGGATGAACATCATGTCCGCTTCGACTTTACGCATTTTGCCGCTGTTACGCCCGAAGAACTGCGCGCGGTGGAATCGCTTGTCAACTCGCACATTCTGCTCGGCGAACCGGTAACAACCACGCTTTCGGATATCGAATCCGCCAAGAAAATGGGCGCGATGGCACTGTTCGGCGAAAAGTACGGCGATGTTGTCCGCGTCGTGAAAATGGGAGAATTCTCGACCGAACTCTGCGGCGGTACGCACGTCGATAATACCGCAAAGCTCGGCTTATTCAAGATTACATCGGAATCCTCGGTGGCTGCCGGTGTCAGACGTATTGAGGGCGTGACCGGTATCGGCGTGTTGGCGCTGCTCGGCGAAAAGGACAAGCTCATCAAGGATACGGCAGAGGTACTCAAAGCGCCTAATGCCGAAGACCTTGTCCAGCGCGCTAAACAGCTGACCGAAGATTTGAGAAGCGTTCGCCGTGAATTGGAGGCCGCTTCCGAAAAGCTTGCCGCTTCCAAGGCAACTTCGCTCGTCGAAAGCGCCGAAAAGGTCGGAAATATCCGCCTGATCTGCGCGAAGGTCGAGATGAAGCCGGATGCTATGCGTGCGCTCACCGATAAATTTAAGGCGGAATATGCGGATGTTGTCTGCGTTCTCGCATCGGTCAACGACGGAAAAGTAAACTTTGCTGTTTCCTGCGGCAAAGATGCGGTTGCAGGCGGTGCGAATGCCGGTAAGATCGTCAAGCAGATCAGCACGCTTTGCGGCGGTGGCGGCGGCGGCCGTCCCGACAGTGCCAGTGCCGGCGGCAAGGATGCGTCGAAATTGGACGAAGCTTTGGCACAGGTCAAGACGCTTTTGGCATAATGGTGGGTAGTCATAAAACAGTTAACTGCGGTACTCGAATGAATGTCGAGTACCGCTTATTTTTTTTGAATGCAAAATGAACCTTTCGATACTTGAACCCGTCTATATAAGTGAAACCGGTTTTAATCGTTCATAGGCCAAAGGAGGTGAGAATATGGATGAATTTGAAAAGTTGTTGGAAGCAGAGCGCGTGTCTGTGGAACGTTTTGTGCGATTTCGTTTGAACGCAAAAGCGGATGCAGACGATGTTTTGCAAGAGGTTTTCCTTGCTGCTTATCAAAAGTTCCCTCAATTAAAAAACAAAGACTCTTTCAAGGCATGGATTATCAGCATTGCAAGAAATACATGCAATGACTACTTCCGTAAGAAAGCAACGCAGTATGAAATCCCGATTGATGAAATAACAGAAAGCGAATTGTCAGACGGCAGACACGGCGTTTCCATTGTTTCCACAGTAAGAGAAACGTTGAATCTGCTTGGTGATAAAGACAAGCAAATCCTGTATCTTTATTTTTGGGAAGAGCTTCCGCAAGCCGAAATTGCCAAACGACTGAACATTCCTGTTGGAACCGTAAAAAGCAGACTTCACACGGCAAAACAAAATTTCAAAACCAAATATCCATATAACACCGAAGTATCGAAAGGAGAAAGCACTATGAAAAAGTTGCCCGAATTTATTCCGGAATACAAAATTGAAGCAGATGCCAAAGTCCCCTTTTCTGTAAAGTGGGAAGAACTTATGGGATGGTTTTTGGTTCCCAAGCTGGGCGAGAAACTGTCTTGGGGGATGTACGATATTCCTTCCCGCAAATGCAGCCGTGTTTTTGATATGCAAGTTACAGGCAAAGCCAAGGTACACGGTATTGAGGGAGTGGAGCTTACCGCAAGAGAAGCATCATACTCAGATAAGAACGACGTAATCCATCGTACTTTTGTAGCACAGCTTACAGATACACATTGTCGTTACCTTGCAACACTTCGAAATGACGGAGACATCCACAATTACATCACTTTCCTTGACGGCGATGAATTTATGCTGAACTGGGGATTTGGAGAAGATAATTGCGGAAACGAAACGAACCTTTCCGTTAAAGGTGATATTCAAAGAGTTGGAAACTCTGTTACGAGCGCAAATAAAGATTTTCTCCTTGATATTGTTGGCAGATATACCGTTACCATTGGAGGCAAAAGGTATGACACCGTGTGCGTAATGGATATTGAAACCTATATCGGCGGTGTTGTTTCTGAGCAGTTCTTGGACAAAGACGGAAAGACGATTCTGTGGCGCAGATACAATCGTGATGATTGGGCTGTCAACCGATACAAGAAGCTTTGGAGCGAACAGTTACCCGAAAATGACAGACTTATCGTAAATGGCACAACCTACGTTCATTGGTACGATTGCATTACAGATCATATTCTCTAAAATACAAGATTTTCAGATTGCGAATGGCGCACTTCCATACAGGATCAATTCCTGTGTACGTTCTGTAAGGCAGGCAGCCCGACACTTGAAAGACCGTGCTGTTTTTACGTCACTTCGTTCTGAACAAGGGGCTGTACCTCTTGCGCCGCTTCCGGCTATCCGAAGCAGAATATCTTCGCATGGTTGCTTATGCGGAAGTTTTAACTGCTTATCGAGCACCTGCCAAAAAGGCGCGGCTTTATAACGTATAGCAGGACTGCTGCCTTCGGGCGGCAGTCCTTTTTTGTTGCATATGGCCAAAAACAACACGTTCGTTTTGTTAAACTTGACAGAATGGTCAAAAAATGTCTTTTGCAAAAAGAGTTTTGTCTATTTACCTTTTTTTTGGTATGTGTTATAATGCTCATGTAAAGAGGCGTACTATCGCCTTGCAACAGAAATTCTTATAAAAAGGAGAAGAAACATGAAAAAAAAGAAGCTTTTGCTGTGTGCGGTCGTTTTGCTGTGCGCTGTGCTTTTCGGCATGACGGCGTTTGCGGCAGATGACCTTGTTTTCACGTTTGAAAACGAAAGCTCGCTTGCAGGCTGGTCTACCTCCTTCCTGCGCTACAACTTTGAACCGGGCTATTTCAACGGCTATGCCTTTGAAAAGTCGGCCAACCTTTCCGACCCGATGTTTATCAGCCCTACGCTTGACATCAACGCCGAGGACTATCGGTATGTTGTCGTCAATATGCGTTTTTCGTTAGACGCTTCGTGGAATCGCAACGGTACGGTCTTTTTCCTTGTGCCGGACGGCAAATGGGAACAGGCGCACTCTGTGAGCAGCGACCGATACGAAAACCTGACCTTGTATCAGTTTGTCAATGTTGTATTTGATATGACTAAGAACGACGCGTGGACGGGCACAATCAAGCAAATCCGCTTTGACCCGTTTGAAGCACCCGGCACGGTCGCCGTTCGTTCGATTACGCTCACCAACACGCTTCCGGCTGAAGAAACCGAAGAAGGCAAGACCGATAAGCCGGAGGACAGCAAGCCGGATGAGCCGAAAAAGGAAACCGGTGTTTTCTTAAAGCCGAACACCTATAACGGCAACTTCACCGATGTTCCGGAAACCGAATGGTATGCCAAGGAAATCGCCAATGCCTATGAGCTTGGCTTTGTCAACGGCAAGAGCGATACGCTGTTCGATCCGGATGGCGGCATGACGATTGCCGAAGCCATCACGCTTGCGGCCCGCACCAACAACGCCTACGGCAGTGCCGATTACGATTTCACCGTAGCGGACGGTGCCGCATGGTACACGCCGTATGTGGACTATGCCGTGAAAAACGGCATTATCAAGGAAAATGCCTACACCGATTATGACGCGCCCGCAACACGCGCACAAATGGCTGTGATTTTTGCGGCGGCTCTTCCGTCGTCGGAATATGCTGTGATCAACGGCGTTGCCAAAATCCCGGATGTTCCGCAAAATGCATCGTATTATTCTGCTGTATCCAAGCTGTATAACGCCGGCATTGTCATGGGCAACGACGGCTACGGCACCTTTGCGCCTGATGACGGCATTAAGAGATGTGAAGCGGCAGCCATCATCAACCGCGTTGCCAACAAGGACAACCGCATAAAGAAAAATCTTATGACGGAGGTTCCGGCACTCGACAACGACGCGTTCACCATGTCCAGCGAAGCGAAGTTCTTGATGGACGATGAAAAGTTCCGTCACACGCATTTGGGCGGCGTTCCGGGCGATTGGGATTTGATCCGCATTTTGGATACGCCCGAAAAGAACGGAAGAGCGCCGTATACCTTGACGGACAATTCCGATAAAAACGAAGCCTATTTTGTCCGCAAGTTTATGCCGGTGAGCGACGGTGTGCTGGATATGGAATTCGGCGTGCGCATTTACGGCCAGAATGGCGCGTTCTTAATGTTCACCGATGAAAACGGTGCGCCGGTCATCGAAGTTCTGCTTGACCACGGCAAATACACCGTTCTTGCTCCCGACGGCAGCTATACCGACACGGGCGCTGTGTATCTGAATGCAAACGCCTACTTCGATATTCACGTCAACCTCGACAAAAAGACCTTTGATTTCGGTCTTGACGGGAACTATTACGGCACCTATCCGCTTGCTGCGGACAAAGCAATCTCCTCGTTCCGCTGCGGTGTGACCAAGGCCGGTTACATGACGATCGCGCCGGATTTTGCTTACCTCTATCACAATTATCTGACGTTTGAAAAATTCGCGGCAGCACCCTCCAACCTTCTTCCGTATGACATTTCGGTCATTGCCGACGGAGGACGCGTGACCAAGGAAAGTATGTATACCGAACGCAGCGGCGGCGGTACGGTCGCGCTTCGCTCGAATGCAGGCGGCAGAACCGGCATCGCTTCGAACTTTGAAAAGGCAAGCGGCAACGTTGTCTTTGAAACTTACATTTTACTCCCGGAGGAAGTCAACGGAGCGGAAATTGCCCTTCTTAGCGGCGACATTCCGGTGTTTAGCCTTGTGACCAAGGACGGCAACTTTGTGACGCTGAATGGCGAAGTTGTCAAGTATGTGACCAAGAATCTGTGGACAATCGTCCGTTTGGAAGCCGATACAACCACCGGCAATGTGCTTGTCAAGATCAACGGCAAGCCGGTCGGAACGTATTTGATGAACAACGTAGTCGGCCACATCGACAATTACCGCATTTCCTACACGCCGAGCGTGGAATCGGTGATGTATGTGGACGAAATCTCCGCCTTCATCAAGCTTCCGTATCCGGATGACTATGTTCCCGAACCGCAGATTCCCGACTCCGATTATCTGATCGGCTTAAACGTCTGCTCGCTGTGGCGCGAAGGTTCGCACTACGGTTGGGAGGAGATCACGGCATATCCTGAAATCACGCCGGTTCTCGGTTACTATGACGAAGGCTCGCCGGAGGTTTCCGACTGGGAAATCAAGATGATGGCCGAGCATGGCATCAACTACGAGATCTTCTGCTGGTATCCCAACGGCAACGACAGCAAGCCGATTTTCCGCACGCACATGAACGAAGCCATTGTCGACGGCTACTTCAATGCGCGTTATAGTGACAAGATGAAGTTTGCCATCATGTGGGAGAACTCGTCGGTCGATCATTTGAAATTTGAGGACTTCAAGAACTACACCGTTCCGTACTGGATGGAATACTTCTTCAAGGACGAACGCTATGTAAAGATCGACAACAAGCCGTTGCTGACGGTTTGGTCGCTCGAAAACAAATTCGGCGATGTTTCCGCCAAGGAAGCCTTTGATTATGTTCGCGAAGAGTGCCGCAAGGCAGGCTTTGACGGCTGCGAAATCTTACTTTATTCCAGCAACACCGACCCGGCCTATGAAGCAAGCATGAAAGCCAGCGGCATCGACGGCCTTATCGCATACCATTGGGGCACCGACGGCTCCAAGGCCGATGTCCAAGCCAAGAAGCTCACCGCGTACAGCGCGCTTAGCTACACCGTTCCGACCATCAGCGTCGGCTTCGACTATGTCGGCTGGGGCATGGGCACCAAGAGAAACGGCCTTCTCGACCCGAAGGATTATCCGACCATGACTGAAATCGTCAAAAAGGCACTTGCTGAACGTCAGAAGACCGGCGGCAAATATGCAAACATGGTCAACATCTCCACCTGGAACGAATACGGCGAAGGCACGTATGTCATGCCGACCGAGCGTTTCGGCTTCGGCTATCTCGATGCGATCCGCACGGCCTTTACCAAGGCGGATACCGCAACTCACAACGATTTGACGCTGACGGCTCCGCAAAGACAGCGTATCAATTACTTGTTCGACCAAAACAGACAGCTGCTTCGTCCGCAGTTACTTGAAAAGGAAGAAAAGGTCGAAGAAGATCCGTACAAGGATGCGGTTGTTGTCTACACCATTGACATGGGTGCAGACGCTGCCAACTGGACGGATTACGGCGGAAATACGCCGGAGGTCAAGGACGGCAACATGGTCATCGTGCCGACCGGCAACGACCCGGCCGTCTTCCGCAAAGCTTTCTTTGATCCGGTTTCCTGCGATGAAGCCAACGCCGTGCGCGTCCGTGCCAAGATCACCGGCTCACAAGACAGCGTTATGCAGGTATTCTTCCGCACCAACGACGGCAAGGAATTCTCCCAGGATAAAGCCGGCAACACAAGACTCGTGCAGAACGAATGGCACGATTATTACATCGACTTCCGCAAGAACAAGCAATGGACCGGCTCGATCGTCAACCTCCGCCTTGACCCGGCTGAATATAAGGCCGAGCTTTGCGAGATCGCTTCGATCGAATTGGTCAAGCTGCCCGAAATTGTAGAAAAAGTTCCGTTTACGGTGGATATCATCGGCGGTGAGCTTTCGTTCATCACAGAGCCTGACCGCACCATCGGCCTTATGGTTCCGGTTTATCCCGAAAGCGGCATTTTCTCGCGCATGATGTGTACCTACACATGGGATAAGACGACCCAGACGTTAACCGTATCCAACGCAAACCACACGGTTTCCTTTGTCATCGGCAAGGATACCATGACGGTGGACGGTGCAGAGAAGAAGCTGTATGCCGCTACCTATTGGTACGACGGACTGCCCGTGCTGCCGCTCGATACGCTTGCCACCTCGCTCGGTTACTTCCCGGTTTACCACGAGGACGGCAACGGCGTCAGCATTATGCTTGACAGTGCTTCCGATTATGACATCATCAAGACGCGCAAGCCCAATCAGTTCGAATTCAACCTCACGGGCAATATCGAGGACTGGAGTGCCCAGAACAGCACACTTACGGTTGCCGACGGCGTTCTGAAGGGTGTCTCGACCGGCAACGACCCGGCAGTCATCTCACCCGGTCTGTCGCTTAAGGCGGAAACCTATCCGACCATCACCGTCCGCATGAAGTGGGACAGAAGCAACACCGACCGTAGCGATAACATCGCCATCTACTTCAAGACCGCACGCACCGGGCTTTCCGAGTCGCGCAAGGTCACGCTTGACGACCTTCCGGTTTCCAGCAACGGCGAATTTGTGGAGTTCACCTTCGAGATGAACAAGCACCTCCAGTGGAGCGGCGATATCACCGGCATCCGCGTTGACCCGTTCAATGCACCCGGAACGTTTGAGATCGACTATATCCGCTTCGAAAAGGCAGAAGGCGCCGAAGAAGCCGAAGCAGCAGAAGCCGAGCGTGAAGCAAATCTCGATGATACCATCATCAACGGCGACGCATCGGTTGAAAAATATAACCCGATGTTTGCCGATAACGCAACCATTTCGATCGTCAAAGCCTTAAACGGCGACCCGTGCTACGACGTCGTATCGGCCGGCGGCAAGACTTGGACGTATATCTGCCAAAAGGTCAAATTCGTCCCGGGCGCAACCTATGTGGTGGAATTTGACGCACGCATGACCGGCACCAACACCGGCGACCGCACTGCCGGCCTTGAAACCGGCATCCATATCAACCTCATGTACAACGGCGGCGACAAACGCGACCATTTCACCGGCGTCGGCGCACTTGTCATGAATGATAAGGACGAATGGCAGCACTTCAAGGGCGAGATTACCGTCGGCGAGGACTGCGATAACTCCAACGATGTGGTGGGTATTTATACCAACCCGATTGGCGATGTCGGCGTCAACTATCAGGTGGATAACCTCACCTTGACGCGCGTTGACAAGTAAATAAAATCAAAATGAGCCGCCGCAGGTTTTACAGAAAACCTGCGGCGGCATTTTCGCATATTTGAATACGCTATTTTTTCTTATAGCCCGATGCGTTCTTTTTATACACACCCGGCAGCATCCCGGTCACGTTCCGAAACACCTTGCGAAAATAGGCGGGCGAGCTGAAATTGAGCGTTTCGGCGATTTCCTCGGCACTTTTGTTCTGCTCAATCATTTTCTGTGCCAGCCGCACGCGCGCGTTGTTCTTGTATTCCACCGGCGTAAGCCCTGTGTATTTCTTGAACGCCGTATAAAACCCGGATGGCGACAGACCGCATAACTCGGCAAGCTCTTCGGCGTAAAAATCCTCGGTGCAGTGCTCTTCGATGTAAACGGCGGCCTTTTCGGCGGCGTTGTCGTTCACGCGTTCGGTGGTCTTGTCGAGCAACGGCAAAAGCTG
This sequence comes from uncultured Eubacteriales bacterium, assembly GCA_900546385.1. Classification (GTDB taxonomy): domain Bacteria; phylum Bacillota; class Clostridia; order Oscillospirales; family CAG-382; genus UMGS882. The sequence goes on from URCT01000061.1 coordinate 11,839, forward strand.
TTCGAAAAACGCATAAAACGCCATGACGGCGGCAAGTCCCGTGTTTTCCGGGTCGCTGTACAGCGTGTAGAGCCGTTCGAAGGTTTCGGAAAGGCCGATATCCGCTCCGATCTGCGGCTTTTGCAGGATAAAGCTGTCGTAAAGACCGGTGTTTCCCGGAATCGCGCCGAATTCGCTTTTAAGCTCAAAGCCAAAGTCAATACCGTAGAAATCGATGTCCGGTTCTCCCGTCCATGTGGCGGTATAGCGTTGGCGGCGCGGAATGTATAACAGCTCACCGCTCGATACCTCTTGGTTTCCCGACGGCGTTATAAAGACGGTTTTTCCTTCGGTGATGTAGTATAAAGAGGCGGTCGCCCGGCCGCTGCGTTTGTCGCAAAGGCTGTTGCCGGGAATGTGAAAATGATGAACCGCATAGTGGCTTAAAGAGAAAAATGTTCCGAATAACTCGTCCGCTTGGCGCATTTGACACACGTCCTTTGTAGAAAAATGTCCTTTATTTATAGTATAGTGTCTTGCAAGCGGTTTGTCAATGTGTTATGATAAAAATATCAAAAAAACATTTTTCGGGAGGGTAAGAACATGAAAAAGCTTATTTTCGCCGCGGTCAACAAGCCGGAGCTTATCGATGTGCCGGTACGTGAGCCGCGTGATAATGAGGTTTTGGTAAAAACCGCTTTCAGCACCATCAGCTGCGGCACGGAGCGTGCCAATCTTACGGGAAGCACCAATGTCGGTCCGGGCGGCGGTATGCCGGTGTATCCGGTTGCACTCGGGTACAGCACGTCGGGCATCGTCGAAAAAATCGGCAAGGATGTGACAAGCGTCGCGCCGGGCGACCGCGTTGCCATGTATTGGACGTTTCACGCCGAATACAATACGCCCATTGAAGAACGCGTCGTCAAAATTACGGATGAACGCATATCGCTGCGCTCGGCGGCTCTTATGCACATCGGCTGTTTTCCGCTTGCCGCACTTCGTAAAACACGCCTTGAAATCGGCGAAAGTATGTTAGTGATGGGACTTGGCATCCTCGGCCAGTTTGCCGTGACGCTGGCTCATGCGGCCGGTGCCGTGCCGGTCATTGCCGCCGACCCGAATCCGGTTCGCCGCGAAGAAGCTCTTGCCGGCGGTGCGGATTATGCGTTTGACCCGACCGAACCCGGCTTTGCCGAAAAGGTGAAGGCACTGACCGGCGGCGGAGTCAACACCTGTATCGAAGTGACCGGCGTGGGCGCAGGACTTAACGAAGCACTCGACTGCATGGCACCGTTCGGCAGAGTGGCGCTGCTTGGCTGCACGCGTAATCCCAACTTTACCGTGGATTATTACCAAAAGGTGCATAAGCCGGGCATCACGCTCATCGGTGCACACACCATGGCACGTCCCGAAAAGGAATCGCGTCCCGGTTGGTTCACCGTGCGCGACGATATCAAATCGTTAATGAAGCTCGTTGCCGAAGGCCGGATTGACCTTGAAAGCAAGATTTGTGAAACACACTCGCCGCTTGACGGTGTTGCCGTATACAATCGTCTGATTGAGGATAAAAACTTCCCGACCGTCGTTCAGTTCGATTGGTCACAGCTTTAAGAGCGGAGGGACTTTTATGCGAAAAATCAAAATTGCCCAAATCGGTATCGGGCATGACCATGCCGCCGATTCCTATCGGACGTTGTACAACCATCCGGAGCAGTTCGACCTTGTTGGCTGGTGTGCCGTGGAGGGCGAAGAGGACAGCGTCGATTTGATGAAAACGCGCTATGATTTTTACGCCAAAACAAAACAGCTGACGTTGGATGAAATTCTGAATATGCCGGATTTGGAAGCCGTTTTGATTGAGACCGGCGACTGGGATTTGACAAAATATGCGCGTATGGCAGCCGAGAAAAATCTGCACGTGCGCATGGATAAGCCGGGCGGCGCGGATGCGGCGGAATTTGAAGAGCTGCTTCGCACCATGAAGAAAACCGGAAAGGTGTTCCAAATCGGCTATATGTACCGTTACAACCCGAAATATTTGGAAATACTTGACATGGTCGAAAAGGGCGAAATCGGCACGATTTACAGCGTGGAGGCGCACATGGACTGTGAGCACGGCGCACCCAAACGCGCATGGCTCGGAAAACTTGACGGCGGCATGATGCAGTTCCTCGGCTGTCATTTGGTGGATCTCATTTTCCGCTTGCAGGGCGTGCCGGAGGAGATCCTTGCGCTTAACACCTCCAGCGGCTTTGACGGCGTGACGGCCAAGGACATCGGCTTTGCCGTGTTCCGCTACAAAAACGGCGTTTCGTTTGCCAAAACGGCGGCGTGCGAGCCGGGCGGCTTTATGCGGCGGCAGCTTGTGGTGTGCGGCGAGAAAAAAACGGTAACGTTATTGCCGTTCGAACGTTATGTCGAAGGCGGTCAAAAGACGGATATGCGCGTGTGCGAGAAAGGCGTTGAGGGCTGGGGCTACGACGGCGTGCATTCCTCAAGCGACGCTTACGGCCGTTATGACGCGATGTTTGATGATTTTTACCGTTTTGTCACCGAAGGACGCAAAAACCCGTACACGCTTGAATACGAAGCGCGTTTGCACCGCATTTTGCTTGCGGCCTGCGGCGCACAAGTGGATTATAAAGGAGAAATAAAGCTATGAGAGCGGTTTTGATTAACGACGATAAATCCTTGTCCTTGCGTGAAGTGCCGGATCCGGTCATCAAGGACGATGAGTTGCTTATCAAGGTCATGGCAAGCGGCGTCAACCGCGCCGACCTGTTGCAGCGAGAGGGAAATTACCCGTCTCCGGCGGGCTGTCCGGAATGGATGGGACTGGAGATTTCCGGAACGGTCGAAAAAATGGGTGCGACTGCCGCCGAAAAGAGCGGTTTCAAGCTCGGCGACCGCGTCTGCGCCCTGATGGGCGGCGGTGGCTATGCCGATTTTGCGGCTGTCAAATACGATATGGCACTTCCGCTGCCGAAAAACTTCGATTTTGCGCAAGGTGCGTGCATTCCGGAGGTCTATTGCACGGCGTATCTCAATTTGTTCCACGAGGCGGCTTTACAGCCCGGTGAAACGCTTTTGGTGTTTGCCGGTGCAAGCGGTGTCGGCATTGCCGCCACGCAGATTGCGAAGGCTATGGGTGCGAAGGTGATTGCCACTGTTCGCAGCGACGAAAAAGCGGAGGAGATCCGCAAATTCGGTGCAGACGTGATTGTCAACACCAAAAAGATGGACATCGAGAAGGTGTTTGCAGATCATCCGGTGAACGTGGTGCTCGACTGTGTTGCCGGCGAACAGCTTGGCAAATGCTTTACCAAAATGGCACGCCGCGGCAGATGGATCATGATTGCAACGCTCAGCGGCACAAGTGCGACCATTGATCTTCGCGCGCTGCTTGCCGGTGGTTTTTGCCTAAAAGGCAGTACGCTACGCAGCCGCACGCCGGAATTCAAGGCGCAGATCCTTTCCGAGGTGCGCGAAAAGCTGTATCCGTATTTTGAAAGCGGAGCGGTCAAGCCGGAAATCTATGCGACGTTTCCGTTTGAACAGCCGGAGGAAGCGCAGAGCGTATTGTATGCGAACAAAAACATCGGGAAGGTCATTCTGACGCATTGAGGAAACTTTCCGTGCCAACGGAAAGTTTCCTCCGGCGGCTTTGCCGCCGAGAAAGCCGCCAAGGGCGGCGGCCAGTTGCCGCAGGCAACACAAAAAGGCGGCATGGCCGCCGATAATAGCGCGAAGCGCAAAGATTTGTTGAAAATGCTGCTCGGACGTGCAAAAAGTTGCCGGTGGCAAGTTTTTGTGCGTCGGAGACC
>URCT01000062.1 GCA_900546385.1 uncultured Eubacteriales bacterium
TTTCCGTTTATATGCTTCCGCACTTTATGCGATTCTGTTTTCATTTACCATCCAACTTGCCACCTATTTTCTTTGGAGCAAGCATCCTTCGGGAAAAGCTACAATTTTCCGCGCCCTGAAGGGGCGGCAGCGGATTGGCATGATGCTTGTGTTTATCGCCGTTTGGGCGGCAGTATATGCGGTTCTTTCCGCCACCGGCTCCGCCTATCGGTTCTTTGATATTTCCTCTTCTTTACTCGGAATTCTGGTATCGGTTCTGACCATGCTTGCCTTCATCGAATACGTTCCCTTAATGATCCTATCGCAACTTATCAGCATCGGCTTATATCTTGCGATGATGCGCGACAATCCGGCGCAGATCACCTATTTAATCTATACGCTCTTTTCCATGATGTGTCAGTTTATGGCTCTGAAAAAAGTTATTGCTTTATACAAAAAACAAAAAATATCTGAAAGGCATGGTGAACAAACATGAATCTATCGTATAACACGCATTTTGCGTCTAAACGCCCGGACGGGCGTCTGACCTCTTCGCTTGCTGCTCACATGGAGCAGATGCGGCGCACAAAGCCGCTTCTTGCATTGCCGGAGGAGATCTCTCCCGAAGAATTTCCCGTTTGGAAAAACAAGGTCTGTGAAAAAATCCGCGAATTACTGCTGCTGCCGGAATTTTCCGAGCAGCCGGCGCCGGTTCGGCTTTCCCGTGTGCAGCGCGACGGATATGCTGTGGAAAAATGGGAAATGTATCCCGATTCCGTCAGCGTTGTTCCCTTTCTCGTGCTGATTCCCGACGGCGCGGATGCGGCGCACCCGGCACCAGGCGTCATCTGTATTCCCGGTTCCACGCACAGCAAAGAATTTATCTCCGGAGAACCGCTTCTCGACCGGCCTACCTGTCGGTTTGAAAAATATCCGGAACGCAACCGCATGGCAAAGTATATGGCAGAGAACGGAATGGTTGCTTTTTCTTTTGATAATCCCGAAACAGCGGAATGTGCGCTCGATATTGAACGAGAGGGTGATTACGGGTGTTATTCACGCTCGCAAATGTGTTTCGGATACATTCAATCCGGATTGTGCTATGCCGGAATTTCGGTATTTCAAATGCTTTGCTGTATTCGCTTCATGAAAACGCTGCCGTTTGTTGACAGCAGCCGCATCGCCGTATCATCGCATTCCTTGGGTTCTCTGCCGGCACTCTTCCTCGGACTGCTTTCGGACGAGGTAAAAGCAGTCGTTTTCAACGACTTCGTGTGTGACCCAAGAGAACGGTATATGTCGATTACGGAGGAACCCGAAAACTGCATGACGCAAAACACCGGAAACTGGCACGAAATTCCGGGGTTTTGGAAATGGTTTTCGCACCAAGATCTTCTCGCGGCACTCGCACCCAAATTTCTTGCCTGCAATGAGGGCGGCGCAGACAGTTATCTTGACACGGTTCGGCGCGGCTATACGCTTGCCGGCGTTCCGGAACACTTGCAGATGAACGAATATCCCAAATATGCGGATGTTACCAAACGCACGCATCCCGAAGCTTTGCCAAAATACGGTCTTTCGGAAGAAACCTACTTTGAACACTGTTATGTAGATGCCCCGGATCATTCGTTCCGAGAAGAACCCTCTATCCGTCTTTTGAAGAAATGCTTTGAAAAATAAAAAGGAAGGCTTTCTATGAAAATGATCAAAACTCCCTTAAAACACCGGCTTGTATACAATCTTCCAAGCACTGCCGAATCCGGCCGCAACAGTGAAGGCTCCTTTCTTCGCGCGCCGGACGGAGCGATATTATTTGCATACAGCCACTACAACACCGCCTCGACCTACGACCATTCTCCGTGCGATATCGCGATGATCCGTTCCGAAGATGAGGGCGAACACTGGAGCGAGCCGGTAACCATTGCCCGTGCCGCCGACTTTGGCGTAAACAATATCATGAGCGTATCCGGCATGACTCTGAAGGATGGAAGAAGCTGCTTCTTTTTCATTGTCAAAAGTGACAGCGACGGTTCAAGCTGGCTTGGACGTGCGGTTTCCGATGACGGCATTCACTTCATCACCTCCAAATGTGGCGCAAAAAACGTACAGCGCGCATTTTATGTGTTCAACAACGACCGCTTTATCCGCCTTTCCGACGGAAGGATCGCCGTGGCCGCGGCAAAATACAATTGTTCCGCCAGCATCGAAGAGAATCAAAGCTGTTTTGAAGCGAATCGCTGTGCCGAACCGGTTTGCTTCGTTTCGGAGGACGACGGCGAAACGTTTACTTCCACAAAGGCTCGTATCCATCTTGCCGGGCGTCTCGCACAGATCTACGGCATGGAAGAACCGGGAATCATCGAGCTGTCTGGCAACATCATCTGGCTTTGGGCACGCACAACGCTTTGCTATCAATATGAGTGCTTTTCCTTTGACGGCATGAACACGTTCACGCCGCCGGAGCCGTCTGCGTTCACTGCACCGCGTTCGCCGCTGGAAATGTACCGCACCTCCGACGACACCCTATGGGCGGCCTATAATCCGGTTCCGCACTACAACGGCTGCAAGCATATTCCCTCTACCGGACGCACACCGCTCGTGCTCCGAAGCTCTGCGGATAACGGAAAAAGCTGGAGTTCCTTATACATTCTTGAAGACGACCCGGATGGCAACTACTGTTATCCGGCGATGATCGAGACACGTGACAACGCGTTGCTCTGTTCTTATTGGGCGTACTCTTACGACGAAGCTGCCGCGCGAAACGGGATACCGCGCACAAACGAATCCATGCGGATTGTGAAAGTAAGCCTTTCTTAAGTTTACGGCAAAATACAGAAAAGCCGCCTGCAAGCGTTGTTTCTTGCAGGCGGCCGTTTTGTTTGGTCTTATTTCAAAGCTCTGTGTAAGAAGGTCACGATCTGACCGCGGTCGCAGACCGTATTCGGTGAGAAGGTCGTTGCGGAAGTACCGGTGGTAATACCGTTTTCGACGGCCCAAGCAACGGCTTCGGCATACGGTGCGTCTGCCGGGACATCGTCAAAGTTGCATTCGCCGTCGGGTTCGGGAGAACCGGCGCACTGCCACAAATAGGTCACGGTTGCGGCTCTGGTGCAGGCAAGGTCGCCTTCAAAGGATTCTCCTTCCACCATACCCATATCATATGCCCACAAAGCGGCATTATAGAAATAGTCATCGGAGCAGACATCGTTGAAATGGTTGCCGGAGGAATCCTTCGGCGAACCGACAGCACGCCATAAGAAGGTCAGAATATGGGCGCGTGTGCAGGTGTTCGCCGGCGAGAAGGTGGTGAGCGACGTGCCCGACGTGATTTTTTTATCAACCGCCCAAGCGACCGGGACTGCATAATACGCATCTGCCGGAACATCCATAAAGCGCGGTGCGTCCTCGGTGATTGTTTGGCCGACCGTCAAAACAACCGGCGTTTCGCACTTTTTGAAGGAAGCCGTGTAGCTGTTGCCGTTTTTGGTCATGCTGTTAACATCGATGGGCGCATAGGAGGTCGTGCCGTCTTGATGCGTTAAAATGAAATAGGCTTTCTGCATTTCATCGTCGTTTGCAAAGCTCATGGAACCGGTGCTTGTGGTCACCGAAACAACCGTACTGCCGGTTGTGGCGAACATTTGCAGCATCTTATGTCTTGTATAACCGACGCCCATGAACTGGAAGCTGTCGTTCATGATGTTGGCATAGTGGCCGGGGCTGTTCATCCAGTTATCGACGGCTGTCTGCGGCAGAATATAGCCGCCCTCGGCACAGGATTGGATGTTTTCACCGGCTGTGGTATACTTGAAGTCGGACGGGAAAGCGGTAAAGCACTTTTCGCCGTTCGGACGCGTATGCGAATACAGTGTGATCAATTCGTTTTCACGAACATCGCAGGTATCCTGCATGATTTGGGTGGTGGAATAAATCGTTTTGCCGAGCTTGAAGCGTTCGACGTTGGTAAAGCGGAGGATATCCCACTCATCGCGTGAAACCGAAATCTCGGTCGGCAGTTTGCGATACAGCTTATCGAGCTTTTCCGAAAAACGAAGCTCTTTGGTTTCGCCGTTCAGAGTGACGTTGACATAGCCTAAAATCTGACCGTCTTCATCGAAGGTAGCGATCTTTTTGGTAACGCCGTTCTGCCATTCGACGGTAGAACCGTTCTTTGCGGCGGCCTTTCCGGCTTCGATAAGCTGTTCTTGTGTGGTGCTGTTGCCGTATTGTTCGACCACAGCGTGCATCGCCGAGCTGACACTGCGCCAATCCTCATCCAAAAGCTTCTTGTTTCCGGTATAAACTTCGGCGATCGGACGGCCGAAGTTGCACATAAAGTACTCTCCGTTGCAGCGCACGCACAGTGCGACGGAAATGTTGCCCGGAGCTTCATCGGTCGCTTTGATCATCGCGGTAACCTCGGAATTTGCTTCATCGATGGTGATATCGCTGTCCGTAATGGCATTTTTGGCGGCTGCGATGATATCCGCAAGCGTGGTATCGTTGGTCGCGGTAAAGTCCCGCATATAGGCGACGATTGCATCCGAGGCCATCGCCACGCGGTTTGCGTCGGAATAGCCCATTTCGGGCGCAATCCGTACATTCATGGTGAAAATAACGCTGTTATTCGCATTCATGACGATTTTTACGCGAACGGTGGCACGACCCGGTTCGGTTTTGGTTGCCGGGAAAGAGACCGAAGGTTTGCCGACGCTGACCTGCATATCGGTTACGGCACTGGCCACGGCAAGAATGTCCTCGGCGGTGGTGTGGCTTGTGATGGTCATGGCCTCGATGGCGGCCTTGACATTCGCTTGTGCTTCGGCAAGAGCCGGGTTTTGTTTGGCGGCGGCAGAGGCGACGAACGCCGTCTGTGTGCCAAACGGGTTTCCGATTGCCGCAAAGATACACAGTACGGCAAGGACGGTTGCTGCGATTTTTTTCATATTTATCCTCCATAGGCGAATTTTAATTTTTTACATCCGCCTTAATATGACAGACATTAGTCCTCCGGCTCCATGACGCTGCACAAACCGACAACGTCCTCCACCGGCAGCGAGAACACAGCGGCTCTTGCATCGGTAGCCGGTCCTGCCTTTTCGATGACGGCACGCATGATGGCGTCTTTATCCGCCCGGCGTGTAACGATATAGATCATTTCCTTTTCCGCGGCAATCGAAACGCCGAAAAATTTGGCGGTAAATTCGGTTGCCGTGCCTTTGGCATGAACCACCGTGCCGCCGCCGGCTCCGGCCGCGCGCGCCGCGTCCATGACCATATCCGAGCAGCCCTTTTCGGCAATAACGGTTATCAAAGCATAGGTATAGTCTTTCTGTTCATTCATTTCATTCACCTCATTCGATGCGGTCTGTCCCTCCGCAAGATACATAAGACTGGCGTTTCCGGCAATACTGCCTACCGGAACGGTGATGGCAATGCCCGTGCCGGGCAGGTTGATGCCCATCCGATTAACAAGACCGAGCAATAATTTGCGCGCCGTGGCAGATGACACAAGCGAGGAAAGCATCACCTTTTCGTTGCGCTCCAAGCCGAGATAATCAAGCATACTCTTGCTTGCCGTACCGAGGCACAGGTTTGAAAAGACCGCGGTCACGCCGTTTTTTTTATAATACTCCAAATACGCCTCCTCGAATTCCCGTCCGAGAATATTGATAAGAAGGCTGAATTTACCGATAGCCATACGAATTCCTTTCCAATCAAAGCCGTTTCGGCCGATTTCGCACACCGTGCTATTCGATGATTTCGCTGTCGCCGAGCTGTTCGTCGATCAAAGCCGCACGTTTCTCTGTACCGGCTTTTTCCTTGAATTTATAGAACAGACCCAAAAGCTGTATGGTAATAAGCGGCGTCATGGCAACCATGGCAACCACGCCGAAAGCAAAGGTTACGACATCTCTGCCGCAGGAAACGCTTGCCCCCATCGCAAGCGGCAGCAAGAAGGTCGCCGTCATGGGACCCGATGCAACGCCGCCCGAGTCAAAGGCAATCGCCGTGAAGATCGGCGGCACGAAAAACGAGAGAACGATCGCGATCAAATAGCCCGGAACAAGCAGATACATAATCGGGATACCGGCCACAATCCTTAACATGGAAAGTCCCACCGAAACGGCCACACCGATCGAAAGGCTGGTCGAGAGGGCTTTCTTCGGAATTGCGCCCGAGGTCATTTCGTACACCTGCTTATTGAGGACGTGCACGGCCGGTTCTGCCGTGACGATAAAGTAACCGATGAGCATTCCGATAGGCACCAAAATCCAGTTGTAATCCAAGGCACCGAGCTGACGGCCGATGTAGTTACCGACCGGCATAAAGCCGACGTTAACGCCGGTCAAAAACAGTATCAGACCACAGTATGTATACAAAAAGCCGACGCCGATACGGATAAGGTTATCTTTTTTCAAGCGCAAAACCGCAAGCTGGAAAATCAAGAAAAACACCATGATCGGCAGTAATGCCACCGTAACTTCCTTGATATAATCGGGAATCGCTTCGGCAAACAGCTGTCCCAAATCGCGGGAAGTGGCAATCTGCGGAATTTCCACCGGCGTATAGCTGCCGGCGCTCGGATGGAACAGCATTCCCAAGATCAATATTGCAAGGATCGGACCGACCGAACACAGGGCAACAAGACCGAAGCTGTCGTTTTCGGCGTTTTTATCGGCACGGATGCTCGAAACACCTACGCCAAGAGCCATGATGAACGGAACGGTCATCGGGCCGGTCGTAACGCCGCCGGAATCGAAGGCAACCGAAAGAAATTCTTTCGGAACAAAGAAGGTAAAACCGAACACAACGGCATAAAAGGCAATCAGCATATACGACAACCGCAAGCCGAACACGATACGCAGCATTGCAATCACCAAAAAAACACCGACGCCTGCCGCAACCGACAGCACAATGACCTGATTCGGAATGTTCGGCACTTGCTCGGCAAGCACCTGCAAATCCGGCTCGGAAATGGTGACAAGCGCACCGACAAGCAGGCTGACGATCACGATCAACCACAGCTTGCGCGATTTTGTGACGGCAGAGCCGATATGTTCACCGACCGGCGTCATGGACAGGTCCGTTCCGAGCGTAAACAAGCCCATGCCAAACACCAACATCACAGCTCCCACAACAAACGCCATCAAAATGTCTGTCGGCACCGAAATGACCGAAAAGCATAAGACGAACACAATGGCCGTGATCGGCAGCACCGAGCTGAGTGATTCTTTCACTTTGGCTAAAAGAACGGTTCGTGTGCGAAAGATCAAGAACACAACCTCCTTTGGTAAACAATCTGTTTTTATTATATACCATGCGCCGGAAATTGACAAGCAATTATTGTAAATTCAATATAAAAAAGGCAAAAAATCCGCAAGCGTAAACTTACGGATTTTTTCGGTTGTACCGCTTTAGAATTTTGCGATTTTTTCGAGTATGCCTTCCACGTCCTTCGGCGAAGCTTTGCGCGGATTTGTTGCGGTGCAAGCGTCGTTTAAGGCACTTTCGATGATGAAATCCTTGACCTTTTCATACTGTGATTTGGTCACACCGGCGTCGCCGAGCGTTGTCGGGATTTTTAAGATACGCTGGAATTCCTTAATGCGCTGGATCATATTGCGCACACCGATGTCCGGGCTGTTTGCCGGATATCCGAGGCGGCGTGCTAACATTTCCAACTTATCCGCCGTTTTGCAATCGTTTTTGACACAGAATTTGATATCAAGTTCTGCGTTGAAATACAGCACGTGCGGCAAAATCATGGCATTGGCTCTGCCGTGCGGAATGTGGAACTGCGCGCCGAGCGCATGGGCGATACCGTGGTTGATGCCAAGGCTTACTTCGTTGAAGGCAATACCGGCAAGGCAGGAGGCGGTGTGCATTTTTGCACGGGCATCCAGATCCGCGCCGTTTTTGTATACAGCGACCAGATTGTCGGCAACCAGTTCCACGGCTTTTTCGGCAAGCGCGTCGGAAAAGTCGTTAGCTTCGGTGGAGATATACGCTTCAAGGGCATGGGTCAACACATCAAAGCCTGTATCCGCCGTGATGGCAGGCGGAACACTTTTGACAAGCTCTGCATCAAGAACAGCGATTTCCGGCAGCATACTTTCATCCACAAGCGGAAGCTTTTTTCCGGCAGCGGTATCGGTAATGACCGAAAACTGCGTCACTTCGGAACCAGTGCCGCTGGTGGTCGGAATCGCGATTAGCTTAATATTCTTTCCGTAATGCTCACGGATGATCATGAGCGTGGATTTGGCCGCGTCGATGGCACTTCCGCCGCCGAGTGCGAAAACCGTATCGGCATTCACGTCCATCACAAATTTCACGGCTTTGGAAATAAGCTCGACCGGCGGATCGGGTTTGACATCGGAGAACACGGTGATATTTTTGCAGGCGGTCATATAGGCTTTCACCGCATCGGCCGTTCCGGAGGACACCATAAACGCGTCGGTAAAGAGCACCGCGCTGTCGCTGGCAATGGTTTTGAGAACGCCCAAGGCGTCGTTTCCGAAGATAATATCCGTTTTTAACTTAAATCGTTTCATAGATGGGAAAATCCTTTCATGACAGGAACAAAAGAGAGTCATGCGCCTTGCGCTGACTGATACAAAATTAACAATTCTTCGGTAAAATGTGCTTTCGCCGGTTTATTTTTTCGGCGAAAGCAACGGTTTTTCTAAAAATACAATTCCACGTTATTGCCGGAAAGATAGCTCTTCCATTCGTCCGACGGCTCGGTATCGGTGACGACCGCATCGATATCCGCGATTTCCGCAAAGCGGACAAACGAGGTTTGATCGAATTTGGTGTTATCCACCGCCAAATAGACCTTCTTTGCCGAACGGATAAAGGCTTTTTTGATCTGTGCGTTGTAATCGCGCGTATCGGTAATGCCTTTGCGCATATCAAAGCCTTTGCAGGAAATGACGGCCAAATCGACGTTATACTCATCGATGACGCTTTCGGCCTGACGGCCGGCAAAGGACAGCCCGTTTCGGACGAACTCGCCGCCGGTGGAAATGATGCGCCAATCGTTTTTCTGCGGAATTTCCAATAAGATTTCAATCGAATTGGTGATTAACGTGATATTGCTCTTTTCGGCGATGCTTTTGACCGTGAAAAGTGCGGTCGTGCTGGAATCAAGCAAAATATAGTCGCCGTCCTTGATAAGGCTTCCGATAATATCGGCGATGTATTTTTTGCCCTCCACGTTGGTTTGTTTGCGGACGGTAAACGGCAGATCGACATTTAAGCTGTCGTTTTTGACAGCACCGCCATAGGTCTTTTTGGCAAGGCCCTCTTTTTCGAGCTTATCCAAGTCGCGGCGGATGGTTTCCTCCGTGACATTGTAGAATTCCGCCAAATCGCCGACGATCACCTTACCCTCTAATGTCAGTTTGGTAAGAATCTCGTTTCTTCTTTCAATAGGAAGCATGATTCCTCCGTTTTATAAACGTATTTTTTAGAGAATGCTCTCCCAAAGGCGTTTGTCGGGATTCGGGATGACCGAGAAGTCTAAGAGCATTCCTTCGTCGCCGACCACGACCTTAGCGCGTTCAATGGCAGCCGTGACAGAAGCGACCGTGCCGGTAAGCAGCATATAGCTCTTGCCGCACATACCGCGGGCAATGCGCAGCTCGATGAGCTTTACTTCCGACGCTTTTGCCGCCGTATCGGCCGCAACAATGATGGACGGAGCCGAGAAGGTTTCGAGAATGCCAAGCGATTTGGCATCGCCGATCTCTCCGCCGCCGTAGATAGCCGAGAAGATATCCTCATGCGGATTGCCGAGGACAAAGCTGTCCGAGAGCTGTTCGGGGTATTTGACCTTAACGGCATCGATCGAAGCCTTGACGGCGCTGAGTTCGCCGGTCACAAGCACGATATACTTGCCGGGACAAACGGTGGAAGCCTGAATGACTTCGATTTCCGCTGTCTTAATCATGGTATCCGCGGCGGTCATACCGGCAGAAACCGTTTTATATTCAACCATTCCGATGGCTTTGCTCATTTTATATGTCCTCCCGTTACTTTGCTTCGATCAAAACGTACTTATCGGTCACTTCGGTGACAACGCCGTCAATGGAGGCGTGAACCGGCAGACTGAGTGCGTTTTCGGTCGGATTGCCGACCGTATCTCCCACGTTTACCGTGTCACCGGGCTTGACACAGGCGACTGCCGGTGCACCGATGCTCTGGGAGAGCTTGATTTTGACTTTTCCGGTTTGGACGAGCGTTTCATCGAGCGGTGCGGGCAGGTCATACTTGGTAAGTCCCAAGCGTGCCGTCAGGCGATCCACCGGAACAAGGCGGAATTTGCGGGTCGGTGTAACTTCCTTCATTTCCACATCCGCCGGGATTTTGATGCCGTTTTTACGAAGCATTCCCTTGGTCGCCACAATCATGGTACGCGGATTGAGTCCTTGTCCGCAGGAATACATTTCGCAAAGGCCGCACGCCGAGCAGAACATGGTGTTCAAATAGGGTGTTGTGTCCTTGACCACGCCGCTGGTGGAAGCCTGCATAAACCGCTGCGGATCAATCGGATGACCGAGCAAATGCCGTGAGCAAAGGTCGGTACACATCCGGCAGTTGCAGCAAACGGACATGGCGCGCTTCATATCGATGGAGAGCGGCGTCAAACGTTTTTGAACGATATACTGATGCTTCGGCATGACCAAAATCGCATTGGAGGTCTTGGTCACAACGTCGCTTCTCTGCGTGATATTACCGGTCATCGGGCCGCCGGCAATGAGAACCGGATCTTCGACGGTCGCGCCGCCGGCAAGGTCGATCAATTCACCGTACGTGATACCGAGCGGTGCTTTGAAGGTTGCCGGATGCTTTACTTCGCCGCAGATGGTGATGTATTTGTAGGTAACCGGTGCGTTTTCTTTGAGGGCGCGCGCCACGTTGAACGCGGTCTCGACGTTGAAAACGGTAACGCCGACGCTGATCGGAATCTTTCCGGGCGGCACGACGCGGCCGGTCGTTTCATAGATGGTAACGACTTCGTCGCCCGACGGATAGATTTCCGGAAGAAGGCCGATTTCGGTGTTCGGATACTGCGGAAGCAGCTTGTTCACCGCCGCGACGGCTTCTTTATAATGCGGTTTTACGGCGATGATGACGCGCGTCGCCTCCACGGCTTCGGCTATGGTTTTGAGAGCGTCCAAAATCGCTTCGGCGTGGAATTCGAGAACCTGCCTGTGAAGCTTTAAGAGCGGTTCGCATTCCGCGCAGTTAAGGATAATGGTATCCGCCGCCTTGTTGAGCTTGGCATAGGAAGGAAATCCTGCGCCGCCCGCGCCTGCAACGCCGGCGTTTTTCATAACAAGTGACAGGGCGTTAAAATCCATGAAGTATCATTCCTTTTTTGAGACTTGCGGGTAAAAGTTGTGCGCATATTGCGCTATGATAAAGAGGACAAAAGTCCTGCGAATATGCAATGTTAAGTTTATTTATCAAGCTCCTCGGGGCAATCGATAATACCGACAATTGCCGCGTCAACCGGAGCGTTTTTCAAATCGCAGCCGACACGTGCCGCGCTGCCTGTCGCAACAAGCACCGTCTCGCCGATACCGGCACCGACGTTATCGATTGCGATAAACCGGGAAGAACCCATATTGCCCTTTAAGCTTTCGTGCGGCTCGACAATTAAGAGCTTCTGTCCGATCAAATTTTCGTTTTTGCGTGTGGAAACAACGTGTCCCACCACTTTGCCAATAATCATGCTATTTTCATGCCTTTCTCTGCCGCGGTCAAAACGACCGCCTTTTGGGTGACACGCAGTTTTTTGAGAATTGCGGTGTTTTGAGCAAAAAAACGGTTATACGGCTATTCTGTTCATACAAAAAGAAACTGTTTTCATTTTTTCAAACAGTTTTAAGCGTCCGCGTTTTCCTGCCGCGGTCAAAGCCGCGGCAAAGAAAACGAAGTTTTTCCGTAAAAACGGACTTATTTGAGGACGGGAAGAATCTTTTCCACGTCGTCGTGCGGTCTCGGAATCACGTGCGTTGCGATGATTTCGCCGAGACGCTGCGCAGCGGCCGTACCGCTTTCAACGGCACTCTTGACAGCTCCGACATCGCCTCTGACCATGACGGACACAAGTCCGCTGCCGATCTTTTCGGTTCCGACGAGCTGGACATTCGCTGCTTTGAGCATTGCATCGGCTGCTTCGATAGCAGCGACCAAGCCTCTTGTTTCGATCATACCTAATGCCTGTTGCGTCATAGTAATTTTCTCCTTGCTCTGCTTTGTTTCGGTTTTTTCCGTTGCAGATTCTGCGGCAGACGCGCTGACCTCGACCGCAGGGTTTGCGATCACCGTCGATGCGGTTTTCTTCGCATTTTTTCTTTCTGCCATAGGTGTTCCCTCAAATTCCGACTGTTCCGAAGTATTGCTTAAAGCTTCGGAAGAATCTTTTCAACGTCGGTGTGAGGTCTCGGAATGACATGGGTTGCGATGATTTCGCCGAGCTTGGAAGCTGCTGCCGTACCGCTTTCAACGGCCGCCTTGACGGCTCCGACATCGCCTCTGACCATGACGGATACGAGTCCGCTACCGATCTTTTCGGTACCGATAAGGGTAACTTCTGCTGCTTTTACCATTGCATCTGCTGCTTCGATTGCTGCGGTAAGACCTCTGGTTTCGATCATACCTAATGCTTCCATAGACATTGTTTTGTCCTCCTTAAAAAGGTTATATAAATTTTATTTTTTACTTGTTGACGATGGCGATCTTAAGACCGGTCATCTTGAGGTTGGTTTCAAGTGCTTCGTTGATCTGCTCAAGCGGGAACTTATGGGTGATCAGCTTTTCAAGCGGAATGCCGATAGCCTTTGCACGCTTTAAGAAATCAAAGGTGGTAGCGTAATCGCGGAGCGTGTACACCCAAGAACCGACCGTGGTGATTTCCTTCGAGCAGATATCAAAGTGTGGATTGATGGTGGCATCGCCGCCATTGATGAAGAAGCCGAGCTCGCAAAGTCCGCCGCCGTTGCGGATGAACTTGTAGATGTTCGAATGTGCCACAGGCGAACCGGTGCACTGGAACGCAAAGTCGGCAAGATGGCCGCCGAGCGCGTCCTTGACGGCATCGGCAAGAGCTTCAATGCCCTTGTAGTTCTTGAAGTTGACGGACTTATCCGCGCCCATTTCTTTGGCTACGGCAAGTCTCTTTTCTTCGCCGTCCACAGCAACGATGTTTTCGATGCCCATGGTGCGAAGCACGGCGATGCAGATAAGGCCGATCGGACCGCAGCCCTGCACGACAACGCGCGAATTGAAGCGCAGAATGCCGGTGGTCTTAGCGCGTTCGACTGCGTGGATAAGCACCGCGCACGGTTCGATAAGGATTCTCGAATCGAGGTCGAGGTCGCTGACATTGAAAATGGTCGAACCGCCCTTGACGATGAGATAATCGGCGAACCAACCCTGGAAGTGGTTGTCGTCCTTGTCGGGAAGTAAGCCGTAAACATCCGCGCCGCCCACGTTCTGCTTATTGAGGTCGAACATGGTGATATCGGGATTATCCTTGAAGATCATGCAGGTAACGACTTTATCGCCGACCGCAAGGTCTTTTCCGGCACTGTCCTTCTTGACATTTTTGCCCATCTTGACGATCTCACCGGTGCCCTCATGGCCGAGAACAACCGGAATCAAGCCAAACGGATCGCGCTTGAATTCATGCGCATCGGTACCGCAGACGCCGCAGCCTTCCACTTTAACGAGAACATCGTCGTCGCCGATTTCCGGCAGCGGATATTCCTTGATGTCAAAATGTTCGGTTTTGGTGAGCATGGCAACGCGAGCCGTTTTCGGAATGCTTCCCGAAAAAGAGCTCTGAGCCGGTGCGGAAACCGGAGCTTCTTTCATGCCTGCAATGACCTGTTTGACGATGGCTTCTATATCATTCGTATTCATTGCCATTGTTGTAAAATCTCCGTTTCATATGTAATGCTGTTTGCTGCCGTGATTAGCGCAGCTTGGTTTCGAAATACGTTTTTCCGTATTCGCCGAGCGCGGTGTCCTCTTCGGCCGTTCCTCCGCTCACGCCGAGGCCACCCAAGATTTTTCCGTCTCCCAAAAGCGGTTCACCGCCGCCGAAGATGACGATCTTGCCGCCGTTGGTGAACTGGATTCCGTACAGCGAACCGCCGGGAGCTGCAAGAACGGCAAGCTCTTTGGTCGGCATTTTAAGCGCTGTTACGGTATAAGCCTTATTCACGGCAATATCATAGCTTGCGTGGAACGCGTCGTCCATACATTCGACAAGAACGGTGTTTCCGCCCTCATCGGCAACCGCCACGACCGCTTTAACGCCCATTTCCGCGGCTTTATGTTCCACGGCGGCGGCAAGCTCTTTGGCGGCCGCAAGCGTCATACGGGAAAGCGGTGTATGTCGTTTCGGCGTATTTACCGCCGTTTCCGAAAGAACTTTCTCGACCACGCTGTCCACTAATTTGTTGATATCGTGTCCCATAGGACTTAGCTCAAGGATGCGAGAACTTTCTTGGTGATTTCAGCGATGAGAGCTGCATCGTTTGCTGCGGTCGAGGAAACCGTGCCGCAGGAGCAATTGCCGCCGCAGGAGTGGCAGCTGGGCTTGCCGGCCTTGGCGTTCGGGCAGAGGTCAGCCGGGTGCTTGCCCTTCATGCCGAACTTACGGCGAATCTCATAAAGTCTCTGAACCTGTTCTTCGGAGAGAGGCTTCGGGCCGCCGAGCATCTTTGCCTGATACAGCAGCTGTGCATAGAATTCAACGGATTCCATCTTGTGATAAGCATTGAGAAGCGAATCCGAGAAAGCAAGTGCGCCGTGATTTTCAAGAAGAACGGCATCATAATACGGAAGATACTTGGAAACGGCGTCCGGAATTTCTTCGGTGGACGGCGTGCCGTATTCGGCAATCGGCACACAGCCGAGAGCGATAACAGCTTCCGGCATGATCGGCTCGGTAAGCGGAATACCGGCAATGGCAAAGCTGGTGGCGTATACCGGATGAGCGTGAACAACGCTGTTTACGTCCGGTCTTTCCTTATAGACGCGCATATGCATTTTGATTTCGGAAGACGGCTTAAAGCCTTCGTATGCCTGAAGCACATTGCCCTTTGCATCGACCTTGCAGATGTATTCGGGCGTCATAAAGCCCTTGCTGACGCCGGTCGGCGTGCAGAGGAATTCGTTGTCGTTTAACTTGACGGAGATGTTACCGTCGTTGGAAGCGACCATGCCTCTGTTGTAGATGCGTTTGCCGATTTCACAGATTTGTTTTTTGATTTCGTACTCTGTTGCCATTTCGGTTACTCCTTTGGTTTGAAGATTTGTTGTTTTTTCATCCGATTTGATTGAATGATAGGAATCTTTCACCTTACGGTGATATTATACCATCCTCTTTGCGCAATGTCAAGGGTTTTTGCAAAAAAAGTGTGGTTTTTTGCAAAAGTTATGTTGTTTTGTGTTGGTTTCAACGTTTTACCCAAAACCGTTTGCCGAAATATGGATTTTTTGGACGGTTTGATAAAGAATTGTCATTCTTCGGTAC
>URCT01000063.1 GCA_900546385.1 uncultured Eubacteriales bacterium
TATCCGGCAGTAAAAACGGGTCATGCAAAAGCTCTGCACGGCCGAAGAGGTATTCTTTTGCCGCATCGGGATCGGTAATACCACGGGAAGCCATGAGCTTTGCCGTAAAATCGGAAATACCCAACGTATCGGCAAGCTTTTGCGCAAGGGTCTCATCGACCTTTCCGATCGTCCAAAAGGTATTTCCGGCAGATTTCATATGCATACGCTGTTACGGCAAATCGCTGCCGCTCTCCTTCATAATTTTTGTAATCACAGTTTGGCTTTTTGCAGCACTGACGCGGTCACCCCAAAAGGCAAGCGCCACAAAAGACAGCACAAAGGCCGCAATCCCACTGCCAATGCCCCCCCCGGCTGAAACCAGTGCGCCTGTCACACCGCCTAAAAGCACGGCTATGACAAACGGCAATCCGAACAAGGCAAACGCCAAACCCAGTGTAAAACGGTTTTCACTGTACAGCTCCACCACATCGCCCTTATGCACACCGATCGGGTCATGCGCGTCAACCGTAATGTCGACCGGGTCACTGTCAAACGTAAATTCCGCATGGCAGGCACCGCCGGCACATCCTTTGCAGGCGGCACAGGGACTTTCGCGAAAAACACGCACCGTTGCTGTTCCATCAGCAGCCGCAAGCACGGTTCCGGTTGTTTTCATGGGATTCCTCCGTTTCAAGCACGTATCGGTTTAACAATCGTTTTTCAATTTTTCTAAATACAGCAGTGCGCTTTTTATGCCATCCACCGCCGCGCTTGTAATGCCGCCGGCAAATCCGGCACCTTCGCCGCACGGATAGAGGTTCGGCGCGGAAACCGATGTGCCGCCAGGCGTTCTGTCCATACGAATCGGACTGGAAGTACGCGTTTCGGGAGCTGTTAAGATCGCGTCCGGCACAGAAAAGCCGGTTATATGCTTTTCAAATAAGCCGAATCCTGCCTTTAACGAGTCTGTAATAAACGGCGGAAACAACGCCGAAAGGCGGCAGTAAGCAGTTTTACCGGTATAGGTCGGCTGAATGCGGTCGGCTGTATGCGCGCTTGTATCCGTCAGAAAATCACCAAGCGTTTGAATCGGTGCGGTTCCGTTTGCGCCGGCAAGTGTAAACGCCGCACGTTCAATCTGTTTTTGAAAGCCGATCGCGCCTTCAACAGTAGCGCCGTAATCACTCGGATCAACCGAAACGGCGATAGCGGCATTGGCGTTTTTGCCGTCACGGGCGTAGTAGCTCATGCCGTTCGTGACGATTTCGTCCGACGAAGACGCTGAAGCCACCACCACGCCGCCCGGACACATACAAAACGAATAGACCGCCCGTGAACCGACCTTTGCGGAAAGTGTATAGGAGGCCGGATCCAAGGACGGACACCCGGCATATTTGCCGTATAACGCCGTATCGATGTCCTCTTGCAGATGCTCCACACGCACGCCGACCGAAAACGGCTTGGGCGAGAGCGTGATGTCATTTTGCGTCAAAACGGAAAATGTATCGCGTGCGCTGTGACCGACGCACAAAAACAGCGCCGAACACGCGATATCGCCTGCGCTTGTCCGCACGGCAGAAATCGTGCCGTCCGAGGCTTTGACAATTCCCGAAAAGGTTGTGTCGAACAGAAATCGGCCGCCCAAACGAGCGATTTCCTCACGGAGATTTTTCACGACGATGCGCAGTTTATCCGTGCCGATATGCGGCTTTGCAAGATACATGATCTCCTCCGGCGCACCGAAAGCGCAAAATGTGCGAAGCACATAGCCGCATAATGGGTCGCTGATACGCGTCAAAAGCTTGCCATCGGAAAACGTTCCGGCGCCGCCTTCGCCGAACTGCACATTGGTGTTTTCGTCGAGAATACCGGTTTTCCAATACGTTTCGACCTTCTCGGTGCGTTTTTCGATTTTGCTGCCGCGCTCGACAATGATCGGTTGCAGCCCGGCCTTTGCCAAGGCATAGGCGCAAAACATACCGGCCGGACCGAAGCCGACAACGACCGGACTTTCATATTTGTTTTCAGCCTTGCAAAATACCGAAAAGTCCGGCGTATAGGGTCGGACAACGGAAAACGGCGGCGAAAGCTTTTGATAGTTCGTTTCTGAAATCACTTCACGCGGAACCATCGAAACGGTATAAATATAGAAAATTTTATTTTTATTCCGTGCGTCCACCGATTTTTTATACACAAAAAAGTCAGCTTCGCCGAAAGCCTTTGAAAGCGTTCGGCGATAGCGGTTCTCAGCGATTTCAAGCGCTTCGGCATCGTGCTCGGCACTTGATTTTCGTGTCAGGGCGACATGGATATCACGCAAAAGGATGAGCGGTTGATTCATGCGGCGTTTTCTCCGTTTTCGACAGGTTCTTCGGGAACTGGCTTTTCGGTAACGACAATCTTTACGGTTGATACGGCAGCCGTCTCCTCGCCGGTATATGAAGAAAACGCATTCACGTTTTCGGGAACGGCAATGGTCAGCTCATATTCGCCCGGCGCGTCGATCCAAGAACGGTTTGTTTTTAAGGCGTTGACAGCCTCCACATCGTTCACCGCGCCTTTTAAGTAAACCGCTGAGGGTGTGACCGTATAGTCAAAGCGGTTTTTATCGATGACAAGATCCGGCTGCACATCAAACAATGCGGTTTTATACACCGGCACATCGATTTCCACCTCCGAAGGTGTCATAACGATGTATTTCGACTGAATTTCGTAGTTGTTGGTATCATAAAGCGTGATTTTGGCGTTGGAGGTAACGGCATTTTTGATGCTGCCGACATTCAATTGTACGGTGGCTTTGGAGACAGCGTTAATATCGGTTTCCGGGCCTTTTAAGGTAACGGTGTTTGCCGAGAGCACCGGCGTGCCGAGTTCATACGGATACTGAATGTTATAGCTTAACACCGGTTCAAGCTCCATCTGCTTTTCGATGGTCTTATCGACGGAAATCTTGATTTGCGTCACGCTTTTATCCGTGACCTTTACCGAGGTCGGTACGGAAACATTCAAATCCATATGTGCCGCGTTCGGTAACACTGCTTAAATCGACGGAAGCATGAATGTTTTCCGAATTGATCTCGTTTAAGATGCTCTTAGTTCCGGTAATCGTGACATCGACCGCGTTTTCATAGCCGCTGACTACATCTAATCCCAGATTGGTATTAAAATTTTCGATTGAAATCGGTATTTCCTTAAAGACACGCGTTTCCTCCACTGCCTGGAAGACATACAGCCACAAGGCAAACGCCGCCAAAACCGAGAGAATTTTCGGCAAAAGATTATTCGTCTTTTTTTCCTGCTTCGGATTGCCGTTTGCGTCAAAATCGGTTTCGATGTTCTTAAACACGTCTTTGTTCTGATTGGGTGAAATCGGTGCCATGACGAACTTCCTTTCCGCAGATTTATATCTTAATGACGGAATTTCCGTATAAGCGGATTTTCCTTCTTTTGCTCCTGTTCTTGGCCGACAAGCAGTGAAATCAGTGTTTGTCGAAGCGAATCCGGCGTATAATCGCGCGTTAGCTTTCCTTCGATGGCCGTGGAGATGGTGCCGGTTTCTTCGGAAACGACCACGACGACAGCATCGGAGTTTTCGCTCATGCCGAGTGCCGCCCGATGACGTGTGCCGAGATCCTTGTTGATGCCTTCATTGGAGCTTAGCGGCAAAAAGCAGCCGGCCGAATACAAGCGACAGCCGCGAATGACAAGTGCACCGTCATGCAAAGGTGCTTTGTTGAAGAAAATGTTTTTGATCAAATATTCCGTCGGCTCGGCATCGATAATCGTACCGGTTTTGATGACATCGCCAAGCTTTGTGGTGCGTTCAAACACGATTAACGCACCGACCATTTCGCTCGAAAACGAGGCGCAGGCATCGGTGATGGCATCGATGCATTTGACAAGATCGGAAAGCGTGCGTTTGTCGTTCTTGCGGTTGATGCTGTTAATAAAGGAGTTTCCGCCGACTTTTTCAAGAAAATAGCGCAGTTCCGACTGGAAAACGATCATAAGGCCGATAATGCCGACCTGTACGACGTTGCTGAGAAGGAAGTTCAGCGCGTACATATTGAAAACATCGCTTAAGAGAAGCAGAATGATGATAAAAAAGACGCCGACCGCCAGTTTCCCGGCACGTCTGTCCTTGACAAATTTGAATATGTAATAGAACACGACCGATACGATGGCAATATCCAAAATATCGAAAAAGGTAATCGCTGTGATTCGGCTAATGATAAACTCAACCAACGACAGAATAAAATCCATAACAACGCCACCTTATCTGTGATATGGAAACGGTTTCCGGCCGTCTCGCAATGCCTATACCGATCCTTTCATCATTATAGCACAAAGTCCGTCATTTGAAAACAGTTTTTCGGAAAAAAGATATGTTTTTTTACATTTATGCGAAAAACAGCGACCGGTTTCCGGCGCGTGCGTTCAAAATCAAAAAACAGCCGCTATTTCGGGTTTCCGCCAAAAGGAGAGAAAGCGGCACACCGAAACACGGCTGTTTTTTATCAAGTTAAGCGGTTATGCGAAGCGGATTCCGCATCAATCTTTAAGTTCAATGCGGATATCGGAAACAAGGTAGCTTACACCGCAGTTATTGACCGGGTTCGACCAGAACTGGAAGCAATCCTTGTTGGACGGCTTGTAGGCACCGTCAACCGTATATTCCGCCGTGACCTCCGTCCAACCGGCATCATCCGGCGTGTTGATCGAGCCAATAACGTGGTTCGAAACGGTTTCTCCGTCCGAGCCGTAAATGAAGTTGCCGCCGATGGTATTCTTATCGTAACCGTTGTTGTGGAAATCCTTTAACGGATAAATGCGATAGGAAATCGTATAGGTCTTTCCGGGTTCGAAATTCATGAAGATGTTGAAATACGTCCACTTTCTGTCGCTTGCCGTGGTCTTGATTTCAAACACCTTGACGTTTTCATCATCCGGGTCAGCGATAACGGTCATTTTGCCGTTTTCAACGTTGTAGCGAGCGCCCTTGACGAGCTCTTCACCGGCGTTCCAAACAATCTCTTTCGGCTTTTCCACGACACGGATAACGCCGTCGGGATTGGTGAGCAGAATCTTAATGGAATCGATCGAGAAAGTGCCTTCTGCTTCAAACGGGTCAAAGCGGATCTTGCCGATGGTGGAGGTCCAGTTGACATTTTCAGTCATATCAAATTCGAGGTCGATAAACTTGCCGTTACTGGAAAGGCCTTTGGTCTTGATCTGAACGACATCGTTTCCGTTGAAGGAACCGCTCGGCGGAGCAAAGAACAGCGACGAGGTGATTTCATCAACGCCTTCCGCAACGCCGCCGGTGACATCGTAAGCCATGCGAACAATGACCTTTTCATACTTGACAGCCGGAAGAACGATGTTCGGCGAGTTGAGAACCGGGTCGTGCCGTCTGCCGTTGGAAAGCGATTTGAAGGAAACAACGCCGCCCTTGTGTTCGGTGACCTCCGCGCAGGCGATGGTGAAACCATCCAAGTAACCGTCGATGCTGAAATCCCAGACCATATCTAAGTTGGCATCGTCTCTTTCGCCGCTTGCATCGTGATGTAACAGCGTATACTTGTTGCCGTCAACCGTCAATTTAAGGCCGAGTGCCTTTGCCATTGCATCGATTTCGATCATGGGAATGCCGTCCATCAGGGTTGCTTTTCCCTTTAAGGAAACAACGCCCTTGTCGGTTTGCGCTTTATCGCTGTCCATCGTGAATATGATATACGTGTCATCGGCACCGTACAGCGAGAGTTCTTTCTTATCGAAATCCCAACGGTAGAAAATGCCGAGTTTTGCGTAGAAGCTTGCCGCATACGGGTCGATGGCGGCAAACAGAGCGCCGTTTTCGAGAACCGGCTGGAAGGTGACCGGCGTCGGTGCAACTTCGGCATTCAGATAAATCTCATAGCCGGTTGGCGCGTCGAGAAGCTCGACAAGCTGGATCTCGTATTCGCAGTTACCGCGTTCAATCGGGTCGATACGAATGCGCTTGACAAGGCCGCTCCAGGTCGAGCAAGCCGAGAGATTCACAAGATATTCGTGGAATTCGCCGTCAGCGGTAATATCAAAGTTGATATTCTTCTTTTCGTTCCATGCCTGATCGGATTCGGTTATGAAGAAAATCTGACCTTTTACTTTTTCAGTTTCAGCAGTTGCCTTATAGATAATACGGAGGTATTCCGCGTCAGCGGCGTTGATATTGATGTCCTTCGTTGTAATAATGGCAAAGTCTGCGCCGCTGCTTTTGCCGTGCAGGCCGGAAGACGTATATTCTACGAATTCATTGCCGTGGCTGTTGCGGAAAATCTGCTCTGTGTCGGATTTTGTAAAATCATACGAAAGCGTAACAGTAAGATCATCCAAATCCACTGCTTTTTCGTCGGCTAACTCATAGCGGCGAATACGCTTGAAGGATTGGTTGTACAGTGCATTGTAGCGTGCGCGGGTGTCATCGTCCGGTCTTAAATCGGTATGCTCGCCCTTCTTTGTATAAGCGTCACTGATGGCATCGAGGTAATCGAAGCCCATGCGGTTGGTCGGGAGAATGTAATGGCCTTCGCCGAACTCGTTCCAGTTGCTCAAAATGACCATATCGGTCTGCCACGGCTCACCCGTGCGTTTGGCAAGAAAGTCGTCCTTCACCCATTTTAACAGGTTCGTATAGTCTTCTTTGGTGATGAGCGGCGAACGGCTGTTGCCCTGACCTAAGAACATATTGCAGAAGCCGACGCCGACCGTCGGAACAGATGTGATTCCGGCCGCCTTGGTTTCTTCGTCCTGCGTGGTGAGCTTGGTCTTCTGGAATTCCGGATCAAACGCGTTCTGCCCCCAGTTATAGGCGTAGCGTCCGTCAAAGCCCATGCGCTTGATTTGGTCGTTTGTGCCGTTGCAGACAAGGATAATAGCACCGTCGTAGCCGAGGTCAACGCAGGTTTGTCTCAAATAATCGATTTCCGCCTTGACGGCTTCTTCGGATTTGAAGATGTTCATGAGAGTTTCGGTGCGGTAAATGGTAATGAGCGGCTTATTATCGATGGTGAAATAACGGTCTTTATCGTACAGGTAGTATTCCTTCCAATAATCGACGATGTTCTTGCGGAACTGTTCGGAGTTGGAAGGAAGGTTGGCACTGTTTTCCCACATGATCGCATATTTCATGCTGTCGGTATATTTGGAATCGAGCTGTGCGGAAAGCGCAAAGCTGTTGCGCGGCGTTTTGACCGGTGCAGACGGCGTACCGCTGTACCAGCAGATCAGCTTGAAATCCACGCCATGTTCGATGAGCCACTTGGTTTCCCAGTCGGCAACCTCCGTCGAGCCTTCATCAAACATACCGAGATACGGATACAGCTCATCGTAAGCCGACGTGTAGTCCCAGCCGAACTGGAAGCCGTTGCGCCAGATATCGCACACTTCGATGCCGACGATGGTATCATCCGAAGCGACCGCTTTCGGCTCGGGCACATAGTCCGGCTGTTCATCGAACGAATTGCAGACAAACAGGTCGTCGAGGACGATGCTTGTATCCTTTTGTGCCGGCATGGTAATTTTTATACCGTCAATCGCATCTGCCGTGAATACACCGGAAGCAAGCTTCTTATGGTTGACGCTGTAGGAAAGAACGCCGGTATCGGTGTTGGCTTCGATACGAAGCGTCTGCCAAACGCCGCTGTTATAGGCGCGCAAAAGCGTGCCGTCGCCGGTATAGAATTCCTTGCCCTTGGTAACGATTTTTGCAAGCTCTGTGCCGTTCGAGGTGATGGCAAAAGACGTGCCGTCGTTATAGTCGGTCATATAGAATTTGATCTCGAAAACGACTTTGCGCGAAATCGGATCAAAGCTTGTCGTAAGAACGCCGGTCTTTCCGGCGGCTGTGCTGATTTCAGCGCTGTAAGCGTCATACGCGTTGGAAGCAAGCGAAACGAGCTTTGCCGTGCTGTCGGTTAGCGTATAATTATACGGCAAGCCTTCGCGTTCGCCGGAGGACATGAAGATATCGTTGAGGGCATAGCCGCTGTAAAGCTTGGTTTTCGAAACATCGGCAACCACTTCGCTTTCCTTATCGCTGGAGAAAGCAAGCGTATCCACCGAAGAAGCGGCCATATCGGCAAACGCATACGTTCCGATGAGCTTTCCGTCGGCAATGAGTGTATTTGTTTTAGCCTTCAAATCGGTAATGGTTTTCACGGTCATGCGATCGGCGACGGCAAGACCGGTATCGGTAAGCTTTCCGGCTTCCTTGGCAAAAAATTTGCCGTCCTTGGTCACAAAGCTCATGGCAAGGGTCTCTTCGCCTTTTCCGAGGTTGATATAGAAGCCGTTGTTCGCCGATTGAAGAAGCAGATTGGTCTCCATAACGATTTTGCCGCTGTTCTGTTCGGCAAACTGACGGAGCATGGCGGTACGTTCGGTTTTGCTGGTGTCAAGCACCTGGATACGGGACGCCGCCTGACCGGCAGGCACGCCGCGCGGATCAAATTCCCAGCCGTAAGCACCATAAGTCGTTGCGGAAAGCGCGCCGGAATCATCGATGAAATAAACAGCCGGCGTGGGATCCTCCCGTTTTTGAAGCGTCTTTTGCAGACGGTTTTCCGGCAGAGCGATACGGTTGATGATGGCGGCCGCTTCGCAGCGGATGATCGGGTTATTCGGATAGAACGAACCGTATGCATCGTTGCCCATCACAACACCGGCCTTGTATAAGGCTAAAACCTGTTCGCGGTAATCCGCCTTTTCGTTGATATCCGGCAGATAATCGACCGCATTGACGGGTTTCAGATAATCCTGCGGAACGGATGCATAGAACACCTCCGCCATTTCGGCGCGGGTGATCGGACGGTCGTACTCATCAAACCGATTTTCCGAAATCATTTTGTTGTCCACGGCATACTTGACATACGGCGCATACCATTCACCCGGAACGTCCTTGGAAATCTCCGTACCGTTGTAGCTTGCATGGACGCGCGCTGCCATGGTGACAGCCTCGGCGACCGTCACATTGCCGTCCGGCGAGAACAAGCTGCCGCCGACGCCGTTCATAAAGCCGAGTTCATACGCAGACTTCACCTCAGAAGCGTACCATTCGGAATCCGGAACATCCGTGAAGGTGCCGTCAGCATAAGCGGTCGTTTTGTTGAAACCGGCCGCAAAGCCGTGGAAGGTGAAAGCAAGTGCGGCAAGCAAGCCGACAAAAATCCTTTTTTTCATGCTTTGACTCCTTTTCTTTTTCTTCTTTTTCTTTTCTGATGCGTGTATTGCACGGATAGGCATATACCTGTCCTTTTACATAATTATTATAAAACAGATTTGGCGGTTCGTCAATAGCGAATCGTGATATAATTCTTGCAAATCGTGACCTATCGTGTGCAACATTCACAAGAACCATATGTCTTTTTTGTACAAAGCAACGACAGACACAGCGGCGGAATCACCGTGACTTTCGTTTCAGACACAAAAACGACAGCTCATAGAAAAATTTCTGCAAGCTGTCGTCGGTTGTTCGGTTTTTGCAAACAAAAAGTCAAAAAACGCATATAAGAGAAACGGTCATTTTAAGGAAAAAGGGATAATTTTGGCAATATCCGAGCCGCTATACAGTGTATATGCGCAAATTTCGGAGTAGGTTCCGTCCGGCATCGGCTGCTCGAAATGGAGCGTATAGCTTTTGCGCGAAATCTCGGTTTCATTTTCCGTTTCGTTTTGCGTTTTATTGTCGGTTTCGGCATTGTCGGCAAGCAAGTCAATATTTTCAAAGCAAAGGCGGACATACCGATAGTCGAATTTCCGTTTATCCTTGAAAAAATAGTCCTCGTAAACTGTTCCGTTTTCATCGGTTAAGTAGAATTTCAGTGACTCTGTCGGCAGATTGGCATCACGCAGGATATCTCTGTTGAACTTCACGGAAACCTGCAATTGTTTTGCGGCTTTGAGATAATACAGATAATTGAATTCAACAAGTCTGCCTTCTTTTACGGCGACCCAAGCTTTCTGCATACCGTATTGTTCCACTGTAAATGCGTTCGGATCGCTATGATACGTCTTGCGCGTCGTATCGTTGACCAATATTTCCGATACAACCTGATCGTCGCGGTACATTGAGCATCGGACAATCAAAATGCCGTAAATCAATACGATCACCGCAAGAGCCATTCCCTTGAACAGTTTTCCGATCGTAAAGCCTTTCTTTTTGGGTTCTTCAATATCCGGGTAATTCTCCATGCAGTTCCTCTCACTTTTTTCATAGACTTTTACAGCAAGACCGTATACGTTTCTCTGCCGCCGTTCACGAATATTTCCGCCACATAAGCGTCCCGTAAAATTTTC
Source organism: uncultured Eubacteriales bacterium (assembly GCA_900546385.1). Lineage (GTDB taxonomy): Bacteria > Bacillota > Clostridia > Oscillospirales > CAG-382 > UMGS882. The sequence goes on from URCT01000063.1 coordinate 10,318, forward strand.
AGATCCTCGACGGCACCCTCATACACGAGTGCTTCACGTCCGGTGCGTTCGACAATAAAGCCGCTTTCGGTACACTTGACGCACGGATCTTCCTCTTTTAACAAATGCTGATATTCTTTTACCGGAAAGAGCGTAAAGACGCCGTTTTCAAATTTCACTTCCCGTGCGGCCGACATACAGCCGACATCCTTCGATGCATAATTCCAATAGTCCCAGCCGGGAAACCATGAAATCAGAATAACTCTGCCATCCGGATCACGGAACATCTGACCGGCATACTGATCCGGTCCGTTGTCGAGACAAGCGGTGTGTTCGGCCGAAAAATGCTCGTTTTCAAAGGTTCCGTATAACAAACGGAAATACGGCTTTCCTCCTGTCGGACAGATCGATGCGGAAACAAGCAATTTATCTCCCATCGGAATCACCGACGGGCATTCGGTATACACGCAGTTTTCCCATTCATAAAATATCGAGTGGTATTCCCAATCAAACAAGTTTTCCGAAACATATAACAGTAATCGTCCCGTTCCGCTCTGCACGTGTGCAGAGGCGATGACGCAATAAAACTTTCCGTCTTGTTGCCACACGGCAGGATCGCGGAAATCCTTGCTTCCCTGCGGCGGAAAACCGTCAATGACCGGATTTTCGGCATACTTTTCAAAATGAATGCCGTCTTTCGAATACGCAATGCTGATGGTTTGTTTTTTATCCTCGCCGTACAGCGACGCATAAAACAGGTACAGCACGTCATCCTTCACAATTGCCGTGCCCGACCAACAGCCTTCATGGTCAAACTTCGCGTCGGGATACAACGCGACCGGCAGTTCCTCCCATTCAAGGAAATCCTTTGTGCGCGCGTGTCCCCAATGCCGCGGTTCGAACCACGGCCGTTCGGAATCCGGCTCATGCTGGTAAAAGACATGATAATAGCCCTTAAAAAAGACAAGGCCGTTCGGATCGTTGATCCACCCATGCTTTGGGTGAAAATGGAAGTGCAGTTTTTCATTGTAATCGATGGATTTGTTCATACGCAGCAACTCCTTCTCCGATGAAAATATGCATTTTTTATAGTATAACATAGGCAATGAATATTTGCAACAAGTTTTTTGCAAATTTTGTATTTACATCGGCAGAGAAATCGTGTATAATAATAGAAACGTATCCTTAGAAAGGAGGTCTTCGCCATGCCGCAAGGCACTTCCGCCAAGTTCCGCACTGTCAAGAAAATCGTCAAAACCGGCGAAAGCACCGACTCGTCTCAAAAAAAATACGAAGTCAATTTAATCACCTATGCGCGGGTCAATGCGGTCGGAAGCGGCAGACTTCTTTCGCCGCTCGAAGCCGAACGACGACGCAATCGTCTGTTAGCCGGCAAGCACGAAGGTTCCTCTTCGATACGCAAAATGCGCCGGCCGGTGCGTACTCTGACCTTAAAACCGGCACCGGCGTTGCCGACAGCGCCGAAAAATCCCATTGAAATCAAGCGAAACTTTCTTCGCGTTCAATTAAAACAGCACGTCGAATCCATCGACCGCAAGCTGTTGGCCGTGGTCGCACTGCTTGCCGGTTTCGGCATTCTTGCCGTGTACAGCGCGACGCTCTCCTATGGACGAAACCGCTATGTGATCATTCAGACGGCCGCCGCCGTTTTGGGCATGGTGCTGATGACTGCCCTTTCCTTCATCGATTACCGCCAGTTTGCGAAAAAATATCGGTTAGTCATACTCTTAAACATTGCCTTGCTTTTGTTTACATTTCTGTTTGGTGAAGGTGTTACCGACAAAACCAACGCAAACTGGATCAATTTGGGCTTTATCAAGATCCAACCTTCGGAATTTGCCAAAATCTTGTTCATCTACTCGTTTGCCGCGCACTTATATTTTGTGCGTGACCGTATCAACAAGTTTTTCACCGCAATGACCTTGTTTCTGCACGCCGCCATCATCATCGGATTAACGTTTTTGCAGAAAGACCTCGGCACACTCACCATTTTTGTGTTTATCTTTGCGGTCATGTGCTTTGCCGGAAACCTAAACATTTGGTATTTCATTGCCGGTATTGCCGGAATCGTTGCCGCTTCGCCGTTCATTTGGACGAAGCTAAACTACTTTCAAAAGCAGCGCATTTTGGCGCCATACGATATTTCCATTGACCCGAATGCCATCGGTGTCCGTCATCAGGCCGTGCGAAGCATGACCGCCATCAGTCTCGGCGGCATCGACGGAAGCGGCTATATGCACGGGAAAATCACGCAAGGCAATTTTTCCGCCAAACATACCGATATGATTTTTGCAACCATTTGCGAAGAGTTCGGCTTCATCGGTGCGCTTGTCATCATCGGTCTGTACATACTTTTGGTCGTGCGCATCATTTTAGTGGCCATACGTTCGGAAAATACATTCGGCTGCTTAATCTGCACCGGTGTTGCGGCCATGTTTGTGATCCAAATCATCGAAAACATCGGCATGTGTCTCGGCGTTTTGCCGGTCATCGGCATTACGCTTCCCTTCTTAAGCTATGGCGGCTCATCGGCCTTAAGCACCTATATCGCCATTGGCTTTGTGCTTTCGGTCAGCACCCACAAAGAACAGACGTTCTTTGGAAGGTAGTGCTTGACATTTCGTCAAAAATGTGGTATAGTAAAAGAAATTATACGGATATCCAAAGGAGTACAGCATTATGAAAAAAGCCTTATTCTGCCTGCTTGCCGCTCTCAGCGTTGCAGCAGTTCTCACCTCGTGCGGTTCGAAAACGTGCAATATGTGCGAAAAGAGCTGCTCGGACAAATATTCCTACATGGACGGCGAGATCAACCTTTGTTCCTCCTGCTACAAAAAATGCTTTGACAGCAAGACAAAAGTTGATGCCGATGCCTTCTTTGCTACCGAAGAAGCAGCCGAATAAAATTTCATAAAAAACACACAAACAGCGCGCACCTTGATTGTTTCAAAGTACGCGCTGTTTGCTTTTTTATTCTCACTTGCAAAGGTGGAAAGCTTATTTGTTTTGCAGATAGTCGTTGACCGCCAGTGCGGCTTCTCTGCCCTCACGAATCGCCCATACGACCAAGCTCTGCCCACGGCGGCAGTCGCCTGCGGCAAAAATACCGGCCAAATTGGTGCGATGCGATGTTTCATCGGCTTTGATATTGCTTCGCGCATCGGTATCGAGCGACAATTCCGACACAAGAGCCTGTTCCGGGCCGACAAAGCCCATCGCCACGAGCAACAGCTCACACGGACGCACCTTTTCACTGCCCGGAACGGGCTGTGCGCTCATTCGGCCGTTTTTATCCTTTTTCCATGTGACATTGACGGTGTGCACCTCTTTGACGGCACCGGCATCGTCTTTGACGATTTTCGTAACCGTTGTCAGATATTCACGCGGATCGGCACCGAACACTTCGATGGCCTCTTCTTGACCGTAATCGGTCTTTTTGACACGCGGATACTGCGGCCACGGATTGTTTTCCGCACGGGTTTCGGGAAGCTCCGGCATGATCTCCAATTGAACGACGCTTTTGCAGCCGTGCCGGATTGAGGTTGCCACACAGTCCGTACCGGTATCGCCGCCGCCGATGATCACAACGTTTTTATCGGCAGCACTGATCTCAGTTCCATCGGTCAATGCAGAATCCAAAAGGCTCTTGGTGTTGGCCTTTAAGAAATCCACGGCATAATAGACGCCTTTGGCGTCCGCGCCCTCACACGTTAAGGCACGCGGTTTGGTTGCACCGCAGCAAAGCACCACGGCATCAAAATCATTTAGCAGCTTTACGACCGGATAGTTTTTTCCGATCTCGGTATTCAGCTTGAACTTCACGCCTTCCTTTTGTATGAGTTCAACGCGGCGCAGGACGACTTTTTTGTCAAGCTTCATGTTCGGAATGCCGTAGCGGAGAAGTCCTCCGATACGGTCGTTTCTTTCAAATACGGTTACGCTGTGACCACGGCGGTTCAGCTGCTGTGCTGCTGCCAGTCCGGAAGGACCACTTCCTACTACCGCCACTTTCTTTCCGGTACGGATCTTCGGAGTCTGTGGCTGTACCCAGCCCATCTCGTAAGCATGTTCGATGATGGCACGCTCATTTTCCTTTGTGGATACCGGTTTTCCGTTCAGATTACAGGTACATGCCGCCTCGCAGAGTGCAGGGCAGACACGGCTGGTAAACTCCGGGAAACTGTGTGTTTTTGTAAGTCTTTCATAGGCCTGTTTCCAGTTGCCACTGTACACCAGATCATTGGTTTCCGGCACCAGATTATGCAACGGACAGCCCGAAGCCATGCCGGCTAACATGGCTCCGTTCTGGCAGAAAGGAACGCCACACTCCATACAGCGTGCTCCCTGTTTCTGCTGTTCTTCTAAAGGCAGTGGAGTACGGAATTCGTTAAAATGACGGATTCGTTTCAAAGGTTCCTCTACTGCTGCGTTTTTTCTTTCATATTCCAAAAATCCTGTCGCTTTTCCCATTTCTCTTACTCCTCCGTCGATTTGGTCTGGAAACTTTCATAGAATGCTTCCATCTGTGCCTGCTCTGTGCTCATTCCTTTCTCTTCCAGCTTTGCAGAAAGAGCGATCATCTTCTTGAAATCATTCGGGATGATCTTTTTGAATTTGGGCAGATACTCCTGGAAATGCTCCAGAATCAACGCACCTCTCTCGGATCCTGTGGCTTCCACATGTTCCTCGATCAGTTCTTTCAGTTCTTTGATATCGTATTTGTTTTCCACTTTTTCAATGGAAATCATATCTTTGTTCAGATTCCGATACAGATGGCTGTTCTCATCGAGTACATAAGCGATACCACCGCTCATACCTGCTGCAAAGTTCTTTCCTGTCTTACCAAGAACGACCACGCAGCCACCAGTCATATATTCACATCCATGTTCTCCCACACCCTCTACAACTGCATAGGCTCCGGAGTTACGGACTGCAAAACGTTCCCCTGCCACACCATTGATA
>URCT01000064.1 GCA_900546385.1 uncultured Eubacteriales bacterium
GTCTCCGACGCACAAAAACTTGCCACCGGCAACTTTTTGCACGTCCGAGCAGCATATTTCCGTCGGCTATGCCGACTTTTTTTGTTGCCTGCGGCAACCGGCCGCCGCCCTCGGCGGCATAAATGTTGCTGCCGCAACACTTTTGCCGCTTCGCGACTGCTTCCGGCCGCACAAAAACGGAGCTGCATCACGCAGCTCCGTTTTGTTTGCCGTCAGCTTCCCTTAAAAGACAATATAGTCGCTCGGATTGACGGCAGTGCCATCCTTGTGCATTTCAAAATGCAGATGACTTGCCTCTGCCGATTCACATAACGCACTGTTGCCAACACCGGCAATGGCTTCACCCGTCAAAACCGTATGCCCGACTACCGTTTCAACCGGCAGATCCGGCGACAACCCCTGATAGACCGATTCCACACCGTCGGCGTGCTCGATAACAACCGTCGTCCCGTACAAAACGTCTTCATAAACGTCCTTGATGGTGCCGCTCGAAACCGCCTTGACGGGCGTTCCGGGATCCGCCGCTATATCCATGCCGGCGTGCGTGCGGTAGTCGTACATGGTCGCCGAATAGACCGGAACCTCCATCGAATACTCCTTGCTTATAAAGCCGGAACAGGGCTTGACAAAGCCTTCGTAGCCGATTTCAAACGTCGGCTCGTCCGGCTCCTCGGAGCATGGCGCACTCTTGTCGGGCGCGGCCTCGGCACGGTCCGCAGGCTGGTTTTCGGAGGCTTCGCGGGGCGTATCGTTTTTCGGCGTATCATTCGGCGTATCGTTCGGCGTTTCCGCAACATCGCCTTTGGTCTTGGACGCATCGGCTGCCGGCGTGACGGTTGCGTCAATGCCGCTCGGCGCATCCGAAACCGGCGTGTCTAACGTCAAATCGTTTGCCGAAAGACGGTTGTCGCCGGACGGCGTCGGAACATTTGCCGGATTCTCTGACGGAGTTTTCCCTTTCGTCGTATCCGACGAGCGGTACAGCGTTTTGTCGCCCGAAGGCGTTTCTTTCGGTTTGCCCGAAAAGGTCGCTGTGATCGTGCTGACGGTCACCGCAACCACTGTAACGGCAAGCGCAATGTATACGCCGCCGCTGACTAACTGCTTTCGCACATCGTTTTTGCGCTTTTCGGGCGTTTGCTTGGCTTCGTCTGTTTCAAAAGGTTTTTCATTTGCATCATGATTTGTATTTTTCACACAAAAACACCTCCGGCTATATTTTTACCTTGCCGGGAAAAATATATACGGAGGTTTGAAAATTTGGTTTATTTGTAACTTTCAAATAATTTTTGCGTGGCGGAGTAGTCGAGCGGATCGGATAAATCGACTGTAACCAGCGCATTTGCCTCATGATATTCACCGAATTTGGCGATCAAATCGTAGTTTTCCGCAAAATCGGCCACCGTGAAGTTTGTCTCACAGTCGGCAAGCACGCCCGAAAGACCGCTTATCAGCTTATCCGGATCGATTTTTAAGATCTGCGTCAGTGCCTGCGAAACGAAATCCGCCTGCAAAGAGGCACGTCGTGCGTCATTGCGGCGTTCGTCAGTGGTGTAACCGGCAAAACGCAAAAGGCCGACAATCTGCCGGGCATTCAACACCTGACCGCCGGCTTTCAAGTTGATTTCGGGATTCTCCGCCGTGCCGTTCCCAATATACACCATGTCCTGCGGAATGGTGTAATACAGACCGCCGGTCTTTTCAAACAGGTTGATGGCGGCGTCGGTTTTGAAGAACGCGTAATAATCGATATCCATACCGGTGATGGCGTGAACGGTGTCTACAATGCGCAAGGTGCGTTCACTGTCGCGGCTGATGTGCGGAATATCCTTGATGCGGACGTCCGTCTTCAAGGTAACATTGGTATTCGGATCGGTGCTTGTGATGACAAAGCCGGAAGAGGTCGGAATGGAGGCAAGCACAAAGCGGCGGTTTTCCTTGTCGGCTTTGAGAAAGAGAAGTCCGTCAAGCTCTCCATCGGCATCATAGCCGCCGATGACGGCGGTAAAGGTTTTGCCGGAAAGCACCGGCGTCGGATCGGAATTCTCACCCGGTTTTTCGGGCGTATCGATGTTGTCGGAGGTGTCCGGCTTTTTCGGCGTGTCGTCACTCTTTAATAAGCCGGGAACGGCAAATGCGAAAACGCTGAACGCGACAAGTCCGGCGGCAAAGGCGATTAAAAAGTTGCGCACGTTGGGCATTTCGGACAGCTTGCGTTTGATTTTCGGCTTTTTGGTTTTGGAGCTTGTTTGCGGCTTTTGCGGATGGCCGGAACGGTTCGGCGGCCTTGTCGGCGTGGAATTCAAAAGTATCACCCTTTCGGTAGTCTGAACGTCGGAACTTATGTACGGTTTTCAGCCTTGTCGTATTTTTCGACCGCGATCACGAACGGTGCGTCGGGCGAATTGACCAAATGAAAATGCGAAACGCAGAATTTCTTTTTGTCGTAACCGGCAAGCTTTTCTAACAGCATTTCGCCTTCGGTCTGTCCTTCGGCGTGTCCCGGATAGACCGAGATTACCAAAACGCCGCCGGGCTTTAACAGCGTAATGGCGTCCGTGACCGCCTTTAAGGTCGATTCGTGCATGGTGTGGACGCTTTTGTCGCCGCCCGGACGGTAGCCGAGGTTAAACATTCCGGCATCAATCGGTGCGGAAATATAGCTTGTGGCATTGGCATGGCTGTCCAAAATCAGCTTTGCGTTGTGAAAACCGGCTTCTGCCAGCCGTTCACGCGTGTTTTCGACGGCTTCCGGCTGAATGTCGAATGCATAGACCACACCCTGCGGCACCAGCGAAGCAAGATACAGCGTGTCGTGGCCGTTGCCCATGGTGAAATCGGCAAGCGTTCCGTCTGCCGGAATGTTCGCTTGCTGTAGAAAATTTTTGGCAATATCGAGAAGCTGAAACATCGTTTTAATCCTTTTTTTCTTGGAATACCGTTATTATAGCATTTTATCGGCCGTTCGTCAAGAGTGCAGGCCGTTTTTTGTGCGAATGTGCGCGGTTGTTCATGCGCGCGTCAGCTTGCGAAGCCACGTGTAGCTGTTTGTTTTGAAAAATGCCGCACCGCATTTGAAAATCTGATCGGAATTGAGACAGAGGACAACGACGGCCGGATGCCATTTGAACACGAACGCCGCAAGAAACGATAACGGTAGCGTGATGCCGAAGATGCTGATAAGATCGTTGTAAAAAACAAATTTGCTGTCGCCGCCGCTGCGCACAATGCCGCAGAGCGACGGCATTTCATAGGCTGTGCCGAAGCCGGTCACGCATAGCACCAAAATGAATAACCCGGCAAGGTCGTGCGCTTCGGGCGAAAGGTTGCCATAGAGTGACAGCACCGGCGCACGTAAGAAAAATAAGGCCGTGCTGGTGCAGGCGCCGATACACAAAAAGATGATTTGCAGCGTCTGCGTGTAGCTTTTGACAACGCTTTTGTCGCCGGTCGCAATGGCCTTTCCGATCATAACGGCCGCCGAAGCGGAAGCACCGATTGAAGCCACCTTCAGAATCTGGAAAATCGAGTTGGAAGCCGCGTTTGCCGCAATGGCGGCATCGGTCAAATGCCCGAGAATGACGGTTTGCAGTGCCGTGGACGTACCGAAAAGCGCGGCAACGATGAGGAAAAACTTGCAGTGCTTAAAGTAGTCGCCCATGAGAAGCTTATCGGCCTTGAACAGATTTGCAAGCGACGCGCCGAGTTTCTTATCAAAACAGAAAACGTATACAAGCACAATCGCGCATTCGGCCGCACGGGCGCATAGCGTGCCGATGGCCGCACCCGTCACGCCAAGCCGCGGAAAGCCGAAATGGCCGTTGATGAGCAAAAAGTTGATGCCGCAGTTGATGCAGAAAGCGGCGGCCGAAACCGCAAAGGCAATCTTGACGGTCTCCACACTGCGTAACATCGCAAGCGTTACATTGGTGACAGCAAATAACAGATACGTGTATTTGACGGTGTGCAGATATTTCACACCTTCGGCGATAATGGCTTCGTTATTGGAGAAGCAGTGAACCAATTGATACGGAAACAGGCTTGCCGCCGCGAAAAAGCCGAGCGCAATGAGCCCAGCTGTCACATAGGCAGCTTTGGCAATCGACTTGATGGGCTTAGTTTTTCCTTCGCCCCAATACTGGCTGCAAATCGAGACGAGCGCGTCGCCGGTGCCGAGCATTAACTGCTGTAAAATAAACTGCAATTGGTTGACCGCCGCCACGCCGGATAAGGCGGTTTCGCTGTAGGCGGTGACCATGACGTTGTCCGCAAGGTTCACGCTGAGCGCGATCACGTTTTGCAAAACAAGCAAAAACATCATGGAAAAGAAGTGCTTGTAAAAGCTTTTGTCTTTGACCAAAGTCATTGGGAATTCCTCATTCTATGTTCGCATACATTCGCAAAAAGGCGGAAGCCTGCAAAGACTTCCGCTTTTGTCTGTCGTTTATTGGAAATTAATACGTGCCTTCGGTGTCGAGAACCATTTCCTTGGTTTCCTTCTTGTAGGTGGAACCGGCAATCTTCTTGTTAAGTAATTCCAAGAACAAATCGCCGTCAACCGGAAGGTCAACCGGCTTGCCGAGCCAGCTCGAAAGGAAGATGGCGTTGGAAATGCGCAGTCCGTTGATGCCCTCTACGCCGGGAGCCATGAGCTTTTCGCCGTGCAGAATGGCGTTGGTCACGTTCTGGGTGATACCTCTGTGCTGTTCCTTTTCCATCTTGAAAGCAGAGCAGTCCACATCGATGACGTCGTAACCGGGTTCACCGAAGCCGGCATCACAATTGAATGTCCATTCGCGTTCGGGAACCTTGCTCTTCCAGAATTTGAAGGAATTGCCGCTTTCGCCGTCAATGACGATCTTACCCTTATCGCCGGAGATTTCGAGACGGTTGGTGCCCGGATATTCGCCGGTGGTGGTGATAAACACGCCGGAAGCGCCGTTTGCGTATTCAGCGTAAACCGTTACATCGTCTTCTACTTCAATGTTGTGATATTTGCCTTCGTGGCAGAACGCACGGATCTGGGTCGGCATGCCGAAGATCCACTGCCAGAGGTCGAGCTGATGCGGGCACTGGTTGAGGATAACGCCGCCGCCTTCGCCGCTCCAGGTAGCGCGCCAGTCGCCGGAATTGTAGTAAGCCTGGGTGCGGTACCAGTCGGTAACGATCCAAACGCATCTCTTCAATTCGCCGAGTTCACCGTTCTGAACCATGTCGCGTGCCTTGCGGTAGAGCGCATTGGTTCTCTGGTTGAACATGAGGCCGAATACCTTGTCGGACTTCTTGGCAACTTCGATTAACTCTTCTGCCTGCTTGGTGTAAACGCCGATCGGCTTTTCGGAGATAACGTTGAGACCGGCATTCAAAACGTCGATACAGATCGGCGGATGGAAGTAGTGGGGGACAGCAACAATCACGCAGTCCACAAGGCCGCTCTTTAACATTTCCTTGTAGTCGGTGAAGCGAGCTACATCGTCGCCGAACTTTTCCTTTGCCCAATCGAGTCTCGACTGCTTCAAATCACATACAGCCGCAAGGCAGGCACCCTTGATGTCGCCGGCGTACAGATACTGTGCGTGACCCGAACCCATATTACCGATACCGATAATACCAAAACGTACTTTATCCATGTTTGTCAACCTTTCTTTTTATATGATTTGCACGTGTTAAATCGCTTTTTTGCAACATATACGGCATACCTTGCCATACACGTATATTATACAAGCAACCGCACGCATTTTTCAATGCATAATGCGATTCTTTTTCGCAGTGTTTTTTGTGTAATTCAACGATTTGCTAGTCAAGCAAAATGGCCGGTGCGCTTGCCCACGGATGGAACAGACTGGTGTTCCATTTCTGCTCCTTGCCCCAGGCTTCATAGCAGGTCGTCGCGCCCTCGTCAAGCATATTCATCCAAGCGCCGTCATCGGCAATCAGCGTTTCCATAAGCTTCTTTTCGCCGCATTCTTTGAGGGCATACAGCGCAAAAAAGGCCATATATACACCGGCACAGGTGAGCTTTTTGGCGCGGATGAGGTTTATCATGGCGCGCTTGTTTTCTTCGTCCGTCCAAATGCCGCCAAAGAGCGCAATCACGTTGGAATGGAACGACGCGTGGTGCGAACCGATGGAATCCACAAACAGCTTTTGCTCTTTGTCATAGAAGGCATCGATGTATGCCGTTTTTGTGTTTTCATATAATCCGGTCGGTTTTTCGCCCAAAATCCGCGCTATTTCGTCGGCGTGACCGAGCATACTCACATAAAACGCGTTGATAACGTTGTGGAAGCCCTCACCGACGGGTCTTTCAAGCGGAAAATCGTAGTTATCGCGTAAGTTCGCCGGCCAGTCCACCAAATTCCATTTGGCCTTGACGTTTTCGATTAACCCGTTTTCCCGGCGGTAATCCGCAAAAAATTCGCAGACACCGCGTACATACGGATACATTTGCCGCAAAAACGCCTTATCGCCGGTGAAGCGGTAATACCACAGCACCTGGAACGGAAACTGCAGCGAATAATCGGCAATTTCCTGCATGAGCGACGCCGGTGCAACGGTCATCAGTCCCTTGCAGATGAAGGTGGATTGTGTGTAGTTTTCCAGCGCTTTGCGGATCATGGATGGGTCGCCCGTGAGAGAGGCGTGCGCCAGTCCCGCTATGGTTACGTCGCCGAGATATTGGCCTTTTTCGCGCGTCGGACAGTCAACAAAGCATTCTTGCACGCCGTATTTGATTGTATCCGAACAAAGCTTGTAAATGGCCGCAAGCTTTTGGTTTGTTCCGGTATAGTGCTTGATCTCGCGGAACGGATAGTGCCGCACGACAAAGCGGATCGAGTCGGTGTCCACCGTCACGCCGTCCGGAAGCTCAAGCTCCGCATAGCGGAACGCCTTGTAATCGTATTCGTTTAATTCGTCCGCATTTTTTCCCGAAAGAATGAACTTTTCTTCATAGTCGCAGTTACAGCGCATCTTGTAACGCACCGAACCGTCGTCGTTTAACTCTTCGCCGAAGTGCAGCGTCAGCGTGTCGCCCCTTTTGCCGGAAGCACGGAATGTCAGATAGCCGACCGCCTCAAAGCCGAAATCGATAAACAGCCCGTTCGGTGTTTTGCGAAGCTCTTTCGGCTTCACGTCGCAAAATGCAAGCTGCTCGGTCGGCTGACGGAACATAATGTAGTCCGCGTGTGCGCGAAAATGCGCGTTTTCCCAGACACTGTCGTCAAATTCCGGCTGCGAGAAGCCGCATTCCGCCGCCCGTGCGTCATAGCATTCGGCAAACTGCGTGTCATAGCCGAATTTGCCGCAGGCGGAAAAACCGGTGTGATAGGCGCATTTCCACGTTTCATCCGAGGTAAGCACCTGTTTGCCGTCCAAAAACAGCTCACACGCAAGACCCTGCCGCAGGTCGGCACTCACCCAAACGCGGTTGACAAGCCCTTGATAATAGGTATGTACGGCAATGACGTTGGTGTGCGGATGTAAGTATCGGGTCACATCGATTTCGTTATAGTAGTAGTGAAACGGATAACCCGGTGCCGGACCTTGGGTGACAAACCGGCCGTTGATGTACAGCTTGTAGTAATCGTCCGCCGAAATGCGCAAAATCGCTTTGCCGAACTCCGGCAGCGAAAACGTGCGGCGGAACAAAATGTGCTTGTTTTGATAGGCTTCGTTTCCCGGGATTTTTACGTCGTCGTTTTCTTTGTGGAAAACGTTGATGGGTTCAAACGCACAAAACTCCTTGTTTGTGATCCATTTGGCATCAAAATCCTGCATAAAGGTAAACTCCTATATCTCGTTTTCAAATTCGGCAAGTGCCGCGCCGATGACCGTTGCAAATTCCGAGTTTTTCGGAATGACGAAGTTGCGGTCGAACATCTGCGACAGGATCTCAAAAATCGGCACAGCCTGCGGCATTTTGGAAAGATTGCCGGTAAGCACCACATCGCGCGTTTTTTTGCTGCGTGCGGCAAAAACGGCAAGCATTCCGATGGATTCGAATACCATGTTGACAATGCCGAGCGCAAGGTCGTTTTTGGAGGCCATGTCGTCGAGCTTGCCGAAGTTGGAGGCCGTCATATAAGAGGGAAGACCACCGAGGTCTTTTTTGGTAATGTCGCCGATGCGCAGGTCGATTTTTTCGATATCGCCCGTTTCGGCAAGGCCGATTAAGTGGTCAATGTCGGAAATGCCCAAAATCTGCTTGGAAAGCCCGACAATCGTGCCGCCGCCGACACCCGTACCGCCCATGTATTCGGAAACGGTTCTGCCGGCCTCATTTTTGGCCGAAACGACCGCCGTACCGGTGCCCATGCTGACAATGATGGCGTTTTCGTAGCCGGAAACGTATAAACCGCCGCGACCGACGCATTCGAATTCGGATAAGTGCCGGGTTTCAATCCCGTACAGCTGGTTGTCGACAAATGCCGAACCGACGCCGGTAATCATGACCTTTTTCACGTCGGAAAGCGCAATGCCGTTTGCAGAGGTAAACTTGCCGAACGCGCCGTAGACCGACGCGACCGGGTCGCTTGCCTTGACGAAGATCGGCGAAAAAATCTGTTTTTTATGCGGTTCGTCCGCGGTAAAGCCGACAATTTTGGTCGTGCTGCCGCCGACATCAATACCGATGATAATGCTCATACTGTCTCATTTCCGCCGCAAGGAGCGGCTTTTTTATTTGGAAAGCTTGTTTCCGACCGCATGGACAATGGTGTTAATGGCCGGAGCAACGATAATGTTAGCGATGAATTCCGCAATAAAATTCCAACCGGCGCAGCCGATGATGAGAAAATACACAACCGTTTGTCCGCCCGCATCGAAGTTTGCCAAATTGGCGCTTAATGTGCCGTATACAAGAAGCAAGCCGCCTAAGATGAAAACACCGGTATTGACGATCGGAGTGGTTGCTGCGGCTAAGAATACGGCAAGGCTTTTGTTTTTCTTTTCAAATGCACGGTAAACAAGTCCGGTACAAAGACCGGCACAAATGCCTTTACCGAAGCAGATGACGGCTGTGGCAATCGGCTGTGCCTGAAACAAGACAGTGGTGAAGTAATCCGTACCGAACATACCGCCAACAAAATAGGTGATCGCGCCGAGAACAAAGCCTAAGAAAGCACCGCCTTTGGGGCCGGTTAGAATGGCTCCGATAGCGATTGGAATCAAAACAAGACAGAGGCTTGCCGGTCCAATGTGGATAAAGTTTCCCAAAAGCTGAAAAATAATAACGATGGCTGTCAGAATTGCAAGTGTTGTCAATTTTTGAATTTTTTGTCTGTTTGTCATGATGTTTCTCCTTTTTGTGCTTGTGCAGTTTTGATTTCGATGGTGTGTCGTCACGGCGCATACACCGTGTCGATCAGCTTAAGAAGGTCGCTTCCGGTCATGTCCTCGCTTACCGTAAAGCGGTAAAGCGCACGCAAGCTCTGCGGCAGTCCTTCGACTAACACATTTCTGCCGCCGCTTTCGGTGGAAAGCGTGACGGTGATGCCTTCGCCGGCAAGAATGCTTTCGGATAACGGCGAATAGATGCCGTGCGGATAGGAAAGATAGCGAACCGGTTCGCCAAAGGCCTTCTCAAACGCTGCGTTAAACTTGCGGCAATCGTCCTTGACCGCGTGGATAAATGCGCTTGGCAGCTCGTGCCTTAACGGTTTGACCGCAAAGCGAGCGGTGTTCTTTTGTGTTTCGAGCGTATCGCTTTGGTGCATATCGTAGGTGTGTGAGCCGAATTCGGCAAGTCCCGAAGCCCGCATTTTGCGTGCCGTGTCAAAATCAAAGTGTTCGAACATGGGCTTTCCGGTGTCTTTGTAGCTGTCCTTGCCGACCGCCCAGCCGATATAAAAGAACGCGGCTTTCATGTTGTATTTTTCAAGCAGCGGCAGAGCAAGCACCGCGTTGCTCTCATAGCCGTCGTCAAAGGTGAGGCAGATCGGCTTTTCGGGAAGCGGCGTGCCGTTCCGCACAAACGCTTCGGCCTCGGAAAGCGAAACGGCCGTGTAACCGGCAGCGGTCAGTGTTCGCAAATGCTCCTCCAAACGGGAGGCCGAGATGACCGAATCGCCGTAACCGGGTTCGCTTGTCACATGGTGGTAGAGCAAAATCGGTAATGTCTGTTCTTTTGGTGCATCGGTCAAGGAAAAGCCGCTCTTTTCACCGGCAAAAATGTCGGTTAAGATGCGGTTTCCCAAGCAGGTGCGAAACTCGTTTTTGTTGTAGAAAAAGCGTTTGTCCGCACATAACGGAAGCGTGGAATAATCGTAAAAATCGGCTGTGTTTCCGAGGGCTTTGCGCACCGTGCCGTAGCAAGCCGCAAGTGCCCCGGTCATTTCCGGCGCATAGACCGGCGAAAGCACCGTGATAAGGCGAATGTTCTTTTGCTCGCAAACGCGGCGCATTTTGTCGTGCAGCGTAAGCACGCGTTCGGAGGAAGGCACGCCTTCGGTCGGCTGTTTCGCCGCAAACCGATACGCATACTTGTTCTCATAGAGTGCCGCGTCGCCGATGCGCATTACATCGTTTATGCCGCGAAAAACGCTTCCGTCGGCAAGATTCTGCACCGGAAAAGCACTTTGCGCTATATTACCGGAGAAAAAATCGCACGCCGCAACCGAAAAGAACAGAACGGTCGGCTGACAGGCTTCCACCGCAAAATCGAACATCTTCTCGGTTTCCGAAAGGTTTTCGGCGGCAAGATGGTAGGTTTTCGCCGACAGATACGATTCCAGAACGGCAGCGTCATAGCCGTATGCCGGAAATGAGCCGAGAAGAAAAGCCGTGTAATCCGTGTTCTTGGTCAGGTATCGCAAGCGTGTGTCCTGCGGCGCACCGTCGGCTGTCAAAGGCGCGGTCTGCACCGTGGCTGCTGTGCCGTGCTCCGTCTGTTCCGTCAAAACGGCGGAGGAAGCCCGGCAGGTCTGCCGGAAGAAAGCGGAAAAGCCGAGCAAAAAGCAGATATAAACAACGGCAAACAGCGCATGACGGCGCAGAAAGACGGTATTTTTCAAAACCGATGGCCAAAAGCCGTCGGTGTACAAATGTCTATTTTTCATAACACATAGATTATACCCATAAAAACGGCTTTTGTCAAGGAAAAAGCGGCTTATTTACAAATCATAAATGAAAAACGCCATTTTTCGGTCAAAAGAGCTTCCTGCGGCATAAGTATCCGCAGGAAGCTTTGAAAAAAAGTGATTTATTTTACGGTCACCGTCACGTTATCAAACAGATAGTTGACGCCTTGGTTATCCGCCGGATTGACATAGAACGAAAACTCGTCGTTATCGTGATAGTCGATGCCGTCCGGAATCTCAAAGGAGAACTTCAGCGTTTGCCAGCCGTCCTCGGGCGCAAGCTCGCCGATCTTCTGCGGATGGTCGTATTTTCCGTCCGCATCGGTAAAGCGTGCGTTGAAGAAGATCTGCGTGGAAAAATCGGTTTTCCCGGCACGGTTGGAGAGCACCTTGAAATCCACCGACACTTCATAGGTCTTGCCGGGCGTCCAGACCACGCTCTGACGCGCATAGTTGTAACCGGTAATCGCCATGTTTTGGTAGACATTCGAGTTTTTCTCTTCATCCCTTACGATGGTGATGACCGAATCGCCCGGCTTGTTGAAGAACGCGGCGTTTTCGGTGTCTTCGGCATCGCCGCCGACAAGCTCAAAGCCGCGTGCCAGCTTTTCGGCAAGCTCTTTCTCTTTTTGCGCTTTGAGGTCGGTGTCCTCGATGATGCGGATGTAATCGATGGCATATGTGCCGCTTGCGCTTAGCGGATCGACGCGGATGCCGGCAATGATGCCGTTCCATGCCGCATTTTGTGTGCAGGAAATGGCATATTCGATGAATTTGCCGCCCGAGGAGCTGCTTTCATACGGCACGGTGAAGCACTTGTCGCCGTTCCAGGCTTTGTCGGAATCGGTGATGAAGAAGACCTGAAGCGTTTCGCCGGTCTCGCGTGCCGAATCGTGCTTAATGCCGATGACGATTTTGTTGTAAACCGAAGTGTCAAGCGAAAGGGAGGGGCTTAACAGCAACGGATCGTACCAGCCTTGGCTGTTCTTTAAGGACGCGCCGCTAAGCGCACCGCCGGTCACCGCCACGCTTGTGTTGGCACCCGTCCAGCCTTCGCTGTCGCCGGTGATGGCAAATTCGTAGCTGCCCGGCACGCGGCTTGCACGGATTTCTTCGTTTTTCTTGTCAAAATCGCTCTTTTTTAAGGTGACCGCAATGGTTTTGCCGTCGACCTCATACGAAACGCCGAGCGCATCGTACAGCACCTCTAGCGGAAGAACCGGCAGACCGTCTTTTAAGGAAACGGCTTCTTTCAGCGCAATTTCTTTGCCGTTTGCAAGGGCTTTGTCGCTGCCGACGGTGAAGGTGATCTCCTTATTTCCGGCGGAAGCGATATACAGACGGCCGGTGTGGCGATCCCATTCGAAATAGAAGTGGTGACGGGCGAAGAATTCGGAATAGGCTTCTGCCGCTGCATAGAAATCATCGTTTCGCGCTTCGATGGGGAACACCGGCGTATAGGCTTTGCTGTCGACCGTCAGCGTATACGGCAGCTTTTCTTCGTCCACGCCGAGAAGCTCGAACGAAGCGATATCGAATTCGCCCGCACCCGTGATCGGGTCAATGCGGAACGCGGTGATGTCGCCCTTCCAGTTTTCGCAGGTCGCAGTATCAACGACATATTCGACCATATCCGTTCCGGCTTTCACGTCAAAACGGAAGGATTTGGATTCGGAATAGCTTTGGTCGTCCGCCGTGAGAAAGAAGATGTCGCATAACGAATCCACGCTCACGCGCATTTTGATGCGCAAGTTTGCGATTTCCGAAGCGGCGATGGGCGCGAACAGCTTTTCGTCTTTGATGCGCACGGCCGGGTCGCCGGTCTCGCAGGCGCCTTTGAAAACGCCGTCGAACGCCATGGAGGTGTCGGTTAAGTGCATAAAGCCGGTGAGATCTTCGCCGGTGGCGGTGTACAGAAGCTTATCTGAAACGATTTTTTCGGGCTGTTCGATATCATAGCGTTTGAGGGAGGTTTTTGTTTTCGGATACATATGCCCAAGTCGTGCCTTTTGCGCGTCGGTCGGATAGATGTTATCCGTGTGGTCGGTTTTTCCGGCAAGCACTTCGGCGACGTTTTCGAGATAGCCGAAGCCGTGAAGACCGGCACAGGGCATGACATACGTGCCTTCGCCGTATTCGTTCCAGGTGGAAACGACAAGCGTTTTGGCTTTCCAGCCGTCAAAGCGCGTCAGATAGTCGTTTTTAATGTATTCGAGCACCTTTTTGTGGTCTTCGAGTGAGATCATCGGCTTGCGCACATTCGACCAGCCGATGTTGTTGAAGCCGACCGAAACGGTGGGGATGATGTGAAGCGCACCGTTTGCCGCATTTTTTTCCAACCGGGCGATGGTGGTCTCATATTTGTTGCCGTCCTGCTGCCAATGGTAAGCGTAAGAAGCGGCAGCTCCCATGTTTGCCATGGTTTGGAAGGTGGCGGCGTCCTTTTTGTGATAGTCGAAGAAAATGACCTTTACGCCGTCGAAGCCGTACGTTTTAATGTCCTCGTTCATGAATTCGATGGCGGCTTTTGCGCTCTCATCGGTATCGCCGAAGGCCTTGCGGAAGTTCGGATAGCTCCAAACGGTAAAGACGATCTGGTTGTCGATGGTGTAGTAGCGGCTGTCGGTGAAATAGTATTCCACCCAATACGGCCAAACGAACTCTTTGAACCGGTCGAAGCTGTAAACGTCGGCATTGTTTTCCCACATGATGGCAAATTTCATCAAATCGGAATACTTGGCGTTGAAGAAGCCCTCATGCAGTGCCCAATAGTTGATCTGCGGTTTTTTGATGGGTTCCTTGATGTCGGTCGACGGCGAGTACCAGCACATATGCTGAACATCGATGCCGTTTTCCACCATGAATTTGATCTGCCAGTCGGCCGTTTCCGGAATGCCCTCATCGTAATAGCCGAGTGCCGGCTCAATGTCGGGATATGCGGAGACCGCACCCCAGCCGGTGCCGTCGTGCCAGAGGTTGCAGACGTTTAACAGCGTGTCGTAGCCGTCGTCGCCGACCGGCTTCGGCGTCGGGCAGTAGTCGTCGTATTCGTGCGTGAGGAACACGACCGCGTCGTCGAAGATCACCGAGCCGCCTGTCGCACCGAAGGTGATGGTGTCCACTGTGGATGCGGCGGCATCAAACGCGTATTCGCCGACCGTTTTGCCGTTGATCTTGTAAAGCACCTTGCCGGTGACGGTGTCGGCCTCGATGCGTAATGTCTGCCAGATATTGTTCACATGATGGCGCAGCTTGGTGCCGTCCGCCTTGAAAATGCCGTCGGCGTTGACGATAAGTTTCGCCACTTCGGTTTCACCGCTCGAAAGCGAAACAAAACCGGTGTCAGCGGCGGTCGGGAAGAGCATGAACGATTCGAAAACCACCTTGCCGCTTATTTTGCGGAAGGTCTTCTTCGCGGCCGCACCGGCAGAAAGCCGTGCGCTGTTGACATCGTTGTTGATTTCGCCGCCTGCGCGCAGCACCTGTGCGTCTCCGGTTACCTCCCAGCCGCAAAGCGGTGTGTTTTCCGGCACAAGGAAGCGTTCGTTGACGAGATAATCCTTGTAGAGGTCGCAGCGTTTCATCACGACATACGCCATGCCCTCTTCGTCCGAACCGATGTAGAACCGCGCGGCGGTGACGGTCGGGAGCGTGAAGGCCTTGTCGATTTTTTCACCGTTGATAAAAAGCTCTGCCGTATGGTTGTCCAAATCCATCCGGACGTTGACGTAATACGTGCCGTCTTTGACGGCAACGCCGGTGTCGGTTCCGTTTAAGAAGAACTTACTTTCCTTGGTGTCAAGCGACAGCAGCGGCGTTTTGCCGTCGTCGGTCACGCGGAAATATAAGCCGCTCTTGCCGAACTGGATGTCGGCAATGAAATCGAGTCCCAAAAGGCCGCGCGAAACATCGTCAATGTCGCGCCAAACCTCGACCTTTTCGCTCGGATTGAAATCGGAAAGACCTTCGCCGCCCGCGCTTTCCGCAAAGCGTTTGTCGATAAACCACGGCGAAAGGACGGCGCTTCCGGCATCGCCCGTGCGGAAGGTGCTTTTCATGTCGCGGATTAAATAGTACGCGTCGCCGAAATTGGCGTCGGTGAGCGTTTTTTGGAGTCTTGTGGCGGGAAGCGCAATACGGCCGATGATGGCTGC
>URCT01000065.1 GCA_900546385.1 uncultured Eubacteriales bacterium
CAGGCGCCGCACGACACGTTCGATCAGCACACGCGTTTTTCCGCTTCCGGCTCCCGCCGCAACAATGAGCGAATACTCGCCGACCGCAAGAGCTTTTTTCTGCGAATCGGTAAATTCAAATTTCATGATTTCTCCTGGATTTTGGCTGATACGGTGGTGTCGGTTTCTTTGCCGAACGCGGAGCCGGTCACCGTACACACGGCTTTTCCGGACGTATAATCGGCAAGAAAGGCACGAAACCGTTCGAAGTTTTCCTGTTTGGCGCGAAGATCCATGGCGACACCGGCGGCAAAGGCCGTATGATCGCACAACACACCGTATTTCGGCAGTTCATGCATAACCTTTTCGTAGGCGGCATAATCCACCTCGGTGTGAAACGCCGTATACGGGACAAAAACGGCTTTTCCGGCTGCGTCAAGCGCGATTTTCGCGCCCTTTGCATAGGCGCGCACAAGACCGCCTGCGCCGAGAAGGATGCCGCCGAAATAGCGTGTCACGACGATGCACACATCGCACACTTCCTCACGCTTGATCACCTCAAGCATCGGCATTCCGGCCGTTCCGCCCGGTTCCCCATCGTCCGAGAAGCGTGAAAGGCCGGAATCCTTGAGCAAATACGCATAGCAGTTATGCGTGGCATCCGAATGCTCGCGGCGTATGCGTTCGATAAAGCTTTTTGCCTGTTCTTCCGACTCGACGCGCGCCGCATAGCCGATGAATTCCGATTTTTTCTCGGTAAACGACGCCTGTGCAAAGTCTTTTTCCACAGTGATATAGCGGTTTATCAAACGCACACCTCATTTCTTATAGAAGTCCGTTCATATACAGCCGTTTAGCACCATTTGAACGTAACTAATCCATATACATAGAGACCGATAATGACAATCGGTACGACATACTGAAAGACCGGACGCATCCAATCCTTGACTTGTAAGCCTTTGCCGGTATTGGCTTCGGCTTTGAACTTTTCCCAGCCCCAGCCATACCGTTTATTGCAGCAGAACAAGGCAATCACCAAAGAGCCGAGCGGCAGAATGTTGGTGCTGACGAGGAAGTCCCAAAGGTCAAGCCAAGCAGAGCCTTCCGCAAACGGAACAAAGTCGGAGAAGGTGCTGTAGCCGAGAGCGGTTGTGAGCGCAAGAGCAAAAATGCCGATGCCGCACACCACGCAGGCAAGCGGGCGTTTCCAGCCGGTCATTTCGCGCACGCACGCGATGATGTTTTCACACACGGCAAGCACGGTCGAAAGGGCGGCAAATACCATGAACAGGAAGAACAGCGCACCCCACCAGCGACCGCCGCCCATATGGTTAAAGACGGTTGCCATGGTATCGAAGAGCAGCGAAGGTCCGGCACCGACTTCTTCGCCATAGGTCGTGCAGGCCGGGAAAATGATAAGACCTGCCATAACGGCAACGAACGTATCGAGACCGATAACATTGAGCGATTCGCCAAGCAATGCACGTTCTTTGCCGATGTAGCTTCCGAAGATAGCCATCGAACCCATGCCGAGGCTGAGCGTAAAGAACGCCTGGTTCATCGCATTTACAATCACTTCACCGTTGATGGCACCGAGATTCGGCACGAGATAGAATTTTAAGCCCTCTGCTGCGCCGGAAAGCGTGCAGCTGTGTACGGCAAGTACAAGCATGAGGAAAAGCAGAGCAACCATCATGTATTTGGTCACACGCTCCAAGCCGCCTTGCAGATTAAAGCAGAGAATGCCGAAGGCGACAAGTACCACAACGGCAAGGTAAGTCACGTTGAGCGAGGCGTTTTGAATCATGGGAACAAAGCCGAGGCCTGCATTGTTGCCGGTCAAAAACTGCACAAAGTAGTAAAACATCCAACCGCAGACGACCGTATAGAAGGCCATCAAGCTGACGTTGCCGATGAGTGCCACATAGCCGTGGATATGCCATTTGGCTCCGGTTTTTTCAAGCTTTTTGTACATACCGACCGGGCTTGCTTGGCTGGCTCTGCCGAGCGAGAATTCCATGACCATTACCGGAATTCCCAAAACCACAAGGCAGATAAGGTAGATTAACAGGAAAGCACCGCCTCCGTACTGTCCGCACATCCACGGAAATTTCCATACATTTCCGCAGCCGATGGCGCAGCCTGCCGACAGCAGGATAAAGCCAAGTCGCGATCCGAGTTTTTCACGTTCCATAAAGTTTCTCCTCTAAATGTGTTTATTTTTCTCATGCCGCAGCATGAAGGGGACTATATATAACTCGATAATGGATATTATACCACAACGCTTACGCGATTTCAAGTGCTTTTTGCGCATTTTTGACAAAAAAAGACCGCGAAATGAAAAAACACTCCGCGGAATTTGTTTGAGCTGTGAAAAAACGATTAAAGATACTTAACGGTATTCACTTTGATGCCGGGGCCCATGGTGGAAGCAACGGCGCAGGATTTGATATACTGACCTTTTGCAGCAGCCGGCTTTGCCTTTACGACAGCACCGATGAGGGCGTCGAAGTTTTCAGCGAGCTTATCCTTGCCGAACGAAGCCTTGCCGATCGGGCAGTGGATGATATTCTGCTTATCGAGACGGTACTCGATCTTACCGGCCTTAGCGTCGTTAACAGCCTTGGCGACATCCATGGTAACCGTACCGGCCTTCGGGTTCGGCATGAGGCCTTTCGGGCCGAGGACCTTACCGAGACGACCGATGATACCCATCATATCGGGCGTTGCGATGATAACGTCGAAGTCGAACCAGTTTTCCTGTTGGATCTTTGCGACGTATTCTTCTGCGCCGACGTAATCAGCACCGGCCTCTTGTGCTTCCTTCGCATGATCGCCTTTGGCGAAAACGAGGGTGCGAACGGTTTTACCGGTTCCGTGCGGAAGAACAACCGCGCCGCGAACCTGCTGGTCGGCATGACGGGAGTCAACGCCGAGTTTAATATGCACTTCGACGGTTTCGTCGAATTTTGCTACCGAGGTCTTGCACAGAACGTCAAAGGCTTCGGCGGTATCGTAAAGCTTGGATTTATCGACAAGCTTCGCACTTTCAAGATATTTCTTTCCCTTTTTCATGTCCGTTTACCTCCCTTATTCTTCCACAGTGATGCCCATGCTGCGAGCAGTACCCGCGATCATGCTCATGGCAGATTCGACGGAAGAAGCGTTGAGATCGGGCATTTTGGTTTCGGCGATCTGCTTAACCTGCTCTTTGGTGAGCTGACCGACCTTATTCTTGTTCGGCTGACCGGACGCGCTTTCGAGACCGAGAGCCTTCTTGATCAGAACGGCTGCCGGCGGCGTTTTGGTGATAAAGGTGAAAGAACGGTCTGCATAAACGGTGATGATAACCGGGATGATAAGACCCATGTCTTTCTTGGTACGCTCGTTGAATTCTTTACAGAAGCCGGCGATGTTGACACCGTGCTGACCGAGCGCAGGACCGACCGGCGGTGCGGGAAGCGCCTTGCCTGCCGGGATTTGAAGCTTGATATAGCCTGTAATTTTCTTTGCCATGTTAATTTACACCTCCGAATGTGGTAAAAAGATTTCGGAACAGAGTTCCTCCCACTGACGGCTCTTTTGCCGTCCGTCCGGATGATTTCCGGACAAAAGCCGCTTGTCTCCGTCTGGCAATCCGGATTCGCTTTGGCGGCCTTTTGAATGGATGTTTTTGCGGTTTTGCTTTTGTATTTTGCCGGTATCGTCGGCTGTGCGTGTTATGACTTCAACGGCTCTACTTCGTTGGCGTCAAGCTCCACGGCTGTTTCTCTGCCGCCGATATTGGCTTTGATTTTGATGCGTCCCGTGCTTTCGTCGATTTCTTCGACGGTTGCGATCGAACCGGCGATAAGACCGGCAACGACCATGACGCTGTCGCCGACTGCATAAGCCGGTTTGCGGACATGGACTTCAACGCCAAGCGCCTCCACTTCCCTTTCGGTCAGCGGAACCGGTTTGCTTCCGGGTCCGACAAAGCCCGTCACGCCGCGGATATTGCGGACAATATGCCAGGTTTCGTCATTCATGATCATTTTCACGAGAACATAGCTCGGGAACAGTTTGTGTTCCGTCGGCTTTCCGGCTTTGTGTTTCTTGGCGGCCGTTTCCTCATCCTCGGTATAGTCGTCGTCCTTATCGGTTTCGGCGGTATCGTTCTCGTCGACATAATCGTCGCCTTTGCGGTACTCGTCCGCTTCCTCTTCGGAATCGACCAAAATTTCGGTCGGGATCCGCGTCTCGAAAATCAGATTCTCAAGTCCGCGCGTTTCAACCATACGTTCGATGTTGGCAGCCACCTTGTTCTCATAACCGGAATATGTGTGAATCACATACCAGAGAGCTGCTTGTTCGTTTGGCAACATGACAGACCTCGCTTACTTAACCAGGCTGCCGAGTGCGGCAAACGCATTGGAAAATCCCAAATCAAGCAAGAAGATCGCAACACTGGCAACAACGATTGCCACGATAACGACAACGCTCATGCGAAGCGTATCTTCCTTGGACGGCCAAACAATCTTTTTGAATTCACTCTTATAGTCCTTAAAGAACTTGGTAATCTTGGATTGCTTTTTAACGTTTGTTTCTTCCGCCATGAATAATCCTCCTTACGTTTTCTGTGAATCCTTACTTGGACTCTTTGTGAAGGGTGTGTTTACGGCAGAACCGGCAATACTTTTTCAGTTCAAGACGGTCAGGATCGTTTTTCTTGTTTTTCGTAGAGTCGTAATTTCTTTGCTTGCATTCGCTGCAAACGAGTGTTATTTTCACTCTCATTCTGTACACCTCCCGGTAAATTTAAGGTTTTACCTCCCTCGACGAAGGATTTTTCTTCTTTCGCATTTCTTCGAAAGCAAAAGCAACCTTTCAAAAAATGTGCATAACAAAAAAACTCCTCCAACAGAGGTAAAAGCAGTATAGCACATATTTTTGGTTTTGTCAAGGGTTTTTGCCGATTTTTTTGCAATTTACGCCGTTATTCTTCTCAAAAGCGTGTTTTGTCGAATAATATTTACATAAATAATAAGGAAATAAGCTGTTTGCTCTTGCAATATCCCGGCGGATATGCTATAATATTCTGTAAAATCAGTTGCATGAGCTGTTTTTCGGCTCATGCGGCACAAAAAGGATGTGGCGGAATGAAACCCGAATTCAACAAAAAATACAACACCATCGCGGCGTATGTTTTAGTGGTTGCCGCCATTCTGGTATCCTACATTCTCGTCATTATATACTGGGAGAACTTACGCGGCGTTTTCCGCACGATTGCCGCCACGTTAAACCCGTTTTTCTACGCCTTTGCCATTGCCTACATTCTTAACCCGATTTACAACGCCTGCACCGGTGCTTACACCAAGTTATTCGAGCGTAAGAAAAAGAAACAGACAAAAGCGGTGAAGGTTTTCTCCTTATTAAGCGTTTATATTCTCGCGCTTGCGTTTTTGGCGCTGTTTTTCTACATCATCGGGCCGCAGCTTTGGTTAAGCGGCCAAAAGCTGATGGCAAGCTTTCCGAAATACATCAAAGCGGTCGAAAATCTGCTTGACATTCAGTTGGAAGACACGATTTTCTTCTCTTCGCAGACTGTCAGCGACTTTTTGAGCAACACCGAAAACAATTTGATCGACTGGCTCGAAAAGCTGTACAGCACCGTCACGGCCTACACGCCGAAGTTAATATCGGTCTTGACCGATTTTGCGGCGCAGGTATGGAACTTCGTGCTCGGTTTCATCATTTCGATTTATATGCTTGCCGACAAGGAGCGCTTCATCCGGCAGACAAAAAAGCTGTTATATGCGCTCTTTAACAAGCCGTTCGCCGAAACCGTCATCACCGGTGCGCGCAAAATGCATTCCACCTTTGGCGGCTTTGTCAGCGGAAAAATCATCGATTCGCTTATCATCGGCCTACTTTGCTTCTTTGGCATGACCATCTTGCGGATCCCCTACACGCCGCTCGTGAGTGTGGTGGTGGGCGTGACCAACGTCATTCCCTATTTCGGACCGTTCATGGGCGCGATTCCGTCCATTTTCATCATTTTGCTTGACAACCCGATCAAAGCGGTTTGGTTCGGCATATTCATTTTGGTTTTGCAGCAGTTAGACGGCAACCTCATCGGGCCGAAGATCATCGGGCAAAAAATCGGTCTTTCCTCGTTTTGGGTGGTCTTTTCCCTTCTCATCATGGGTTCGCTCATGGGCGTGGTGGGACTGTTGCTTGCGGTGCCGATTTTCGCGCTTATCTACGATTTCATTGCCTTTCTCTGCAATCGCTCGCTTGCCAAGAAGGGCTTGAACGACGACGGTACGCCGCGTGAAGCACCGGCAGCCGCCACCTCTATCAACGAAAACGGAGAAGATTAATATGTTCACTCTTTTCAATCAAGGCTTTCTTTCCACGCTCATTACGCACATGGATTCCTCGGCAAGACTCGCCATGCTGATTGCCGGAATCGTGCTTTGTGCGCTCATCGGGTATCTGCTCGGAAGCTTGAACTTTGCACTGATATTATCCGGGAAAATGTACAAGGACGACATCCGCAAGCACGGCAGCAAAAATGCCGGAACCACCAACATGATGCGCACCTACGGAAACAAAGCGGCCGGGCTTACCATTTTAGGCGATATGTTAAAAGCAGTTGTTGCCGTCATTCTCGGTGCGCTGCTGATGGGCTTGTATTTCGGCGGCTATGCGGCTGCACTCGGCTGTGTGGTCGGGCACGTATTTCCCGTCTTTTTCGGCTTCAAGGGCGGCAAGGGTGTTGCGACCGCGGCGGCGGCAATTTTAGTGCTCAATCCGCTTGCGTTTTTATGTGTGCTCGGCGTATTCTTATTAAGCGTGCTGTTCACGCGCTACATTTCGCTCGGCTCGGTGCTTGGTGCTGCCGTTTTTCCGCTTATCACCTTCTACACCTGCTACGGCAGCAAGACACTTGCTTCCGGCAGCGGCTTTGCGTTTCTTTGCGCGTTTATCATCGCCGTTATCGTCATTGTCAAGCACCATGCAAACCTCTCGCGTCTTGCGCACGGAACGGAATCCAAATTTTCCTTCAAAAAGAGCAAGGAAACAAAAAAATAATTGAAAATTGAAAGTTGAAAATTGAGAATTTATGAAGCTTGAGACTTTTGGTAACAGCCAAAGGCGAAAGCGAAAAATCGGCGGTTTACCGGCAGCAAGATTCGGTAAAGGTCGAGAAACCGAAGAAACGAAAGTTCAGAAGCTTGAAGCTTTTGGTGGCAGCCAAAGGCGAAAGCGCATTTTGAAACGTATAAGTTAAAGTGCACGTCACGTAACTTACCGATAAATAATCCAAGGAGAACATATGTCAAAATACATAGAAAAAGTCGAAAACGGGGTTTATCCCGTCATCCCGCTTCGCGGACTTGTCATTTTTCCCGGCATTCCGACGAGCTTTGAAATCAACAACAAAAAATCCATTCAAGCACTGCTTGCCGCCGCGTCCTACGAAAACACGGTGTTTTTGTCGGCTCTCGAAGAAAACGAGGAAGCCGGCACGGTAACGCTTGCCACCACCGGCGTTACGGCGCGCATCAAGCAGTCCATCAAGCTGCCGGACGGCAACTACCGCGTATTGATCGAGGGCAAGAGCCGTGCGGAATATACGGAGATCATCGAGGGCGACGATTTTCTACGCGCCCGTGTTTTAATCAAGAACGTGCTTGTCACCGAAAACGGCGGTGTCAAGGGTGAAGCGCTTCGCCGTGAAGCCATTGCCGCTTTTGAAAACCACATCAAGCTGTTGCCCAAAATGTCGCCCGAAATCGTGGCGTCGGTCGGTGCGATCACCGATCCCGGCGTGCTTGCCGATTTCATCGCGTCCAACGTCCTGTTCGACTATCGCGACAAGCAGCGCGTTTTGGAGGAAATCGATCCGTTCCGGCGGCTTGAAACATTGGTGGAATTACTCGGCAGCGAGAGCAAGGTTCTCGAGTTCAAAAACGAGCTTCACGCCAAGGTCAGAGAGCGTTTGGAAGACAACCAGCGCGAATATTTCTTAAAAGAGCAGATGAAGGTCATCCGCGAAGAACTCGGCGATGTGGCCGAAGAACAGGATGAAAACGGTTACGTCGAACGCATTAAGGAATCGGCTTTTTCGGACGAAGTCAAGGAGAAGCTGTTAAAAGACTGCGACCGCATGAACAAAATGCCGTTCGGCTCTTCGGAAAATTCGGTGCTTCGCAGCTATCTCGACACGGTGCTTGAGCTTCCGACCGGCATCAAGACCAAGGATGTGTTCTCGGTCGAAAAGGCACGCAAGATTTTAGATGAGGATCACGACGGCTTAAAGAAAGTCAAAGATCGCATTCTCGAATACATTGCCGTCAAGCAGTTAGCTCCCGATTTGAAAGGGCAGATTCTCTGCCTTATCGGCCCGCCCGGTGTGGGCAAATCGTCGGTAGCGGTATCGGTGGCACGTGCGCTCGGACGCAAGTTTGTACGTGTTTCGCTCGGCGGCGTGCGGGATGAAGCGGACATCCGCGGTCACCGCAAGACGTATATCGGGGCGATGCCCGGCCGCATCATTGCCGCCATTACGCAGGCAAAATCGGAAAACCCGGTGATTCTTCTCGACGAGATCGACAAGCTCACCGCCAACGCGCAAGGCGACCCGGCAGCGGCACTTTTGGAGGTGCTCGACATCGAGCAAAACAAGGCGTTCCGCGACCACTACATTGAAATTCCGGTCGATCTGTCCGACTGCATTTTCATCGCCACCGCCAACCAAGCCGACACCATTCCGCACGCGCTGTACGACCGCATGGAGATCATTCATCTGCCGTCCTACACGTCGAACGAAAAGGTTTCGATTTTCAACAACCATCTGCTTCCCAAGCAGTTAAAGCGTCACGGTCTGACGCGCCGCAACGTCAAGATTTCGGAAGACGCCGTGCGCGAACTGATCGAATACTACACCAAAGAAGCCGGCGTGCGCACGCTTGAACGGCAGACCGCCGCGCTTTGCCGCAAGATTGCCATGCAGATTGCCGAGGGCGGCAAAAAATCGGTAAACGTTACGCCCGACACCATTCATGCGCTCTTAGGCCCGCGCAAGGTCAAGCCGGATGCGCTTCTTCCTACCGACACGGTCGGCGTTGTGAACGGACTTGCCTGGACGGAGCTTGGCGGCGAGATGCTGCAGGTCGAAGCGCAGAGCTTTGAGGGCACGGGCAAGGTAGAACTTACCGGAAATCTCGGCGACGTGATGCAGGAATCCGCAAAGGCCGCCATCAGCTACATCCGCAAACACGCGGAAACGCTTGGTATTGACAAAGAATTCTACAAAAACCGCGATATACACATTCATGTGCCGGAAGGTGCTGTTCCGAAGGACGGCCCGAGTGCCGGCGTGACCATGATCACGGCGCTTGTTTCGGAGCTTTCGAACACGCCGGTGCGTCACGACATCGCCATGACCGGCGAAATTACGCTTACCGGCCGCGTACTTCCCATCGGGGGACTGCCCGAAAAGAGCATGGCGGCATTCCGCAACGGCATCCGCACCATTCTCATTCCGAAGGACAATCTGTCCGACCTGGACGAAGTGGACGAGCTTATCAAATCGAGCGTTACGTTTGTTCCGGTCGACTGCGTTTCGCAGGTGCTTGAAAACGCGCTTGTCAAGCCGGAGCCGGAAAAAGCTTTCGATCCGCTGCACGAAAAAGCCGTGGCTGCACCGGGCGTGCCGCTCAGTCTGTGAAAGCGGTGAACGGTATGGAAGAAAAAAAGCTGAATCTGAACAAGGTCAATCTTGTCATGACCGCAGGCCTGCCCTCGCAATTACCCGGCATTTTGCGAAGCGACCTTCCGCAGATTGCCATGTGCGGCCGCTCAAACGTCGGAAAATCCTCGCTTATCAACAAACTGCTCGGCCGCAAGAGTTTGGCACGCGTCAGTGCTGAGCCGGGAAAAACCATCACGGTCAACTGCTACGACATTGACAGCGCGCTGTATCTTGTCGATTTGCCCGGCTACGGCTATGCCAAACGCTCCTTTTCCGAACGCGACAAGTGGAAAAAACTCATTGACCGCTATTTTTCACTCGAAGCACCGCGGCTGTATTTACAGTTAGTTGACCTAAAGGTCGGTCTTACCGCCGACGACCGCGCGATGCTTGCATTTCTCGTGGAAACAGAGCTTCCGTTTGCGGTGGTTGCCACCAAATCAGACAAGGTCAACACCACCACGCGCCTTGCCAACATCGAGGCTCTGCATAACGACCCCGCCATTCCGTCCGATGCGGAAATTCTTCCCTTTTCCGCCAAGACCGGTGCCGGTGCGGACAATATTTGGCGCATTATTAAAGAATTTTCCGCGGCCGTTACCGGCACGCAGTTCACCCTATAGACACACTCCAAGAAAGGCAAATGCTCATGAAAACCGTACTTTTACACGACAATTACGGCATCAACACAGCCGGCCACTTCACGGTCGCCGGAATCGACACGGTCGGCCTTGCCAAGGAATACGGCACGCCGCTTTATGTTTTCGACGAGGACAAAATGCGCTCCATGTGTGAGAAATACACCGAGAGCGCGGCGCGCTATTTCAAAAAAGCCAAAATTCTCTTTGCCAGCAAAGCCCTTTCCTTTAAGGAAATTTACCGCATTGCCGACAGCGAAGGGCTGTGCGCCGACACGGTTTCCTCGGGTGAGATTTACACCGCGCTTGCCGCCGGTTTTCCTCCCGAAAAAATCCATTTTCACGGCAACAACAAGACGGTTGCCGATCTCGAATATGCCGTCAAAAGCGGCGTCGGTGTCATCATTGCCGACAACCTTGCCGAACTTGACGACCTTGACGAGATCTGTGCGGCCGAAAGCAAAACGGCCTCCGTTGTGCTGCGCGTAACGCCCGGCATCGATCCGCACACACACGTTAAAATCTCGACCGGCAAGGTCGATTCCAAATTCGGCAGTGCCATCGAGACGGGACAAGCCTTGGAAGCCGTCAAATACGCGCTTGCCAAAAAGCATATCCGCCTGATCGGCATTCACTGCCACGTCGGTTCGCAGAGCTTTGACCCACAGCCGTTTTTGGATGCGGCGGACATCATGATGCGCTTTCTTGCCGAGATACGCGAAAAGACCGGCGCGACGCTTTCGGTGCTCAACCTCGGCGGCGGCTTCGGCGTGCGGTATGTGCCCGACCAACAGAATTTGGACATCGATTACATGCTCCGCGAAATTGCCGCGCGTGTACGCAACAACTGTGAGATTTACGGTCTCGAAGAGCCGGAACTGAATTTTGAACCCGGCCGCTCGATCGTGGCCGCAGCCGGTGTGACGCTGTACACCGTCGGAAACATCAAGACCATTCCCGGCTACAAGAGCTATATTTCGATCGACGGCGGCATGACCGACAATCCGCGCTATGCGCTGTATCAGGCACCGTATTATGCGCTGATTGCCAACAAAGCCGACCGCGAAATGGATTTTGTGGCCGATATTGCCGGCAGATGCTGCGAAAGCGGCGACCTCATTCAAGAGCATACGCTGCTTCAAACACCGGAAAAGGGCGACATTTTAGCCGTCTGCGTAACCGGTGCCTACAACTACTCCATGGCATCCAACTACAACCGTCTTCCGCGTCCGGCACTTGTCATCGTCGGCAAAAACGGCACGCGTTTAGGCATTCGCCGCGAATCCCTTGAGGATCTTATTCGCAACGACTTATAATAAAAAACACTATATAAAGGAATGAAGCACAATGAAAAACACGGAAAAAACCATGGATAAGATTGTCGCGTTCTGCAAAGGCCGCGGCTACGTCTACGCCGGAAGCGAAATCTACGGCGGTCTTGCCAACACCTGGGATTACGGTCCTTTGGGTGTGGAATTCAAGAACAACATCAAAAAAGCTTGGTGGAAAAAGTTCGTTCAAGAAAACCCCTACAACGTCGGTCTTGACGCCGCAATCCTCATGAATCCGCAGACTTGGGTAGCCTCCGGTCACTTAGGCGGCTTTTCCGACCCGTTAATGGACTGCCGCGAATGCCATGAGCGTTTCCGCGCCGACAAAATCATCGAGGACTGGTGCGGCGAAACCGGCTTTACGCTTGAAAAGCCGATCGATGCGTTCTCCAAACAGGAAATGAAGGATTTCGTCGAAGAGCATAACATTCCCTGCCCGAGCTGCGGCAAGCACAATTTCACGGATATCCGCGAATTCAACCTCATGTTCAAGACCTTCCAGGGCGTTACCGAGGACGCGAAGAACACCGTTTATCTCCGTCCCGAAACAGCACAGGGCATTTTCGTCAACTTTGCCAACATCCAGCGCACCACCCGCCGCAAGCTGCCGTTCGGTATCGGTCAGATCGGCAAGTCCTTCCGTAACGAGATCACGCCTGGCAACTTTATTTTCCGCGTGCGCGAATTCGAACAGATGGAGCTTGAATTCTTCTGCAAGCCGAACACCGACCTTGAATGGTTCAGCTATTGGCGCTCTTTCTGCCGCGATTTCCTGCTGTCGCTCGGCTTGAAAGAAGAGAATTTGCGTCTGCGCGACCACGACCCGGAAGAGCTTTGCTTCTATTCCAAGGCGACCACCGACTTCGAATTCTTGTTCCCGTTCGGCTGGGGCGAGCTGTGGGGTGTTGCCGACAGAACCGATTATGACCTCACCCAGCATCAGAACACCTCCGGCAAAGACCTCACCTACTACGATGCCGAGACCAACGAGCATTATATCCCGTATGTCATCGAGCCGTCGCTTGGCGTAGAGAGAAGTTTCCTTGCATTCCTGTGCGACGCTTACGACGAAGAAGAGATTGCCGAGGGCGACACCCGTACCGTGCTTCGCCTGCATCCGTTCCTTGCGCCGTTCAAGGCCGCCGTTCTTCCGCTTTCCAAGAAGCTGTCCGAACAGGCGACTGCACTCTATCATGACCTCCAAAAGGATTTCATGGTGGATTACGACGAAGCCGGCAGCATCGGCAAGCGTTACCGTCGCGAAGATGAGATCGGTACGCCGTTCTGCATCACCTACGACTTTGAGTCGGCAGAGGATGGCTGCGTGACCGTCCGCGACCGCGATACCATGACGCAGGTTCGCATGAAGATCGAGGACGTTAAGGGCTATATCGCCGAAAAAATCAAGTTTTAAGTCTTTTTCAGAAAATTTACAGCGGAGTTCGTAACAAAACTCCGCTGTTTTTCGTAGATCGCCGCAACAAAAGGAGGACTTTGCCATGACAAAGGAAATGCCCGCGCCCATGCCGACCGAAGAAGCCGTTCATGCGGAACTGCCGCAAAAAACCGTTTCTGCGCCGCCGGAAGCTGCCGGTAAAAAAGAAAAATTCTTCGGCATCGAGCTGCTTCGCATTCTCGCAACCTTTTACATCATACTGCTGCACGTTGTCGGCCAAGGCGGCGTTGCGGCGGCAAGCGGCGGCGGAAAAGGCACCTACATGGCAAGCTATCTGCTGTTGGCACTCGCCTACCCTGCCGTCAACTGCTATGCGCTTATCAGCGGCTTTGTCGGATGCAAAAGCCGGTTTAAGCTGTCGCGGCTGTTGTCGCTATGGCTGACGGTTGTTTTCGTCAATCTTGCGGTTTGGGGCGCCTTTCGGTTGCTTGCGCCGGAGATGGCTGCTTCTTTTTCGCTTGAAGCCTGTCTGAAGCCGCTTCTCACCAATGAATATTGGTATGTGACGGCGTATTTCGGACTTTCGGTGCTGACACCGGTTTTGAATGCTGCCGCGGAGCTTCCGAAAAAAACCTTTGCGGAAATGCTCATCGGCTTGTTTGCCTGTTTCGTCCTGCTGCCGAAAATCGCCGACAACGATCTGTTTTTAACGCGTTCCGGCTACAGCACGCTTTGGCTTATGTTGCTGTATTTGGTCGGGATGTTCTGCCGTCTGCACTTTCATCCGAAAAAACGAGGCCGTTTGTGCGGCGCGGCGTGTCTTGCCGCATACGGGCTTCTTTCCGTGTTTCTGCCCTTGCAGAAGCGCTTGACCGAGAATAAGCTTCTTGCAAGCGGCATCGAAAATCCCGTTTATCTGAAAAACTATGCCTACACCTCTGTATTCATCGTGCTGTCCTCCGTCGCGCTGTTTGCTTTTTTCATGCGGATCAAAGTGCAAAACAAAGCCGTATGCAGGTTCATTTCGTTCTTTTCCACGGCTTCGTTCGGCGTGTACATTCTCCACACACAGCCGCTTGTTTGGGCAAATCTGCTGCAAGACGCGTTTTCTTCGTTTGCCGCGTTTTCCGCGCCGGTCATGGCGGCGTGCTGTCTTGCGGCGGCTTTGGGAATTTTTCTTGTCTGCACCGCCGTCGAAAAGCTTCGCGCCCTGCTGTTTTGCGTCACACGTCTTGACCGGCTCATCGTTTTTCTGCCATCGGTGACAGAACGGGCGGTCGAAAAGGTTTTGGCTAAAATGCATCGTTAGTTCCATACTTACAAAACAAAAAATGACTGCCGCAAGTTTTGCCTTGCTGCAGTCATTTTTATACTTATTCTCCGCGCGGATTGGCTGTCGGGGCTCCCGAAAATACGCTCATTTCCGTTTTGCTCTGAGCCGCAAGTCGCACCAGACGCGCGGCGGAGTTACAGCGCATGCTGTGCTTTTTCCTTTACCGCCACAGCGTTTTGCGCGAATTGGCTGTCGGGCTCCCGAAAAAACGCTCATTTCCGTTTTGCTCTGAGCCGCAAGCGCACCAGACGCGCGGCGGAG
>URCT01000066.1 GCA_900546385.1 uncultured Eubacteriales bacterium
TTATGCATAAGGCAATGTCCCGGTCATGTAGGGAAGCGGGTCAACCTTGACCCCATTCTTGATGATCTCAAAATGCACGTGTACGCCCGTCACTTTTCCGGTCGAACCGAGCGTGCCGATCGGGAATCCCTGCCCGACAAGGTCGCCTTGTTCCACCGTGATGCTGTCGCAGTGCGCATACCGCGTGACAATATCCTCGTTGTGACGAATCAAACAATAGTTGCCGTAGGATTTGTTCGAGCCGACCTCAATGACCTCTCCGCCGTCTGCCGCCACCACCGTGTCGCCGCGCTTGCCATATATGTCAAGCCCCTGATGGAAGCTGTTTGAACCGAAAATGACACGCCAGCCGAAGGTGCTGGTGATTTTGCCTTGGTACGGATAGATATACGTCCCGGTCGGAATTAACTTCTTCTCTTCCTCGGTAAGCTCCTTGGTTCCGGCACGCACAATTTTCGCCACCGGCGCCTTTAAGATCTCTTCACCCGAAACCTCGCGCTTGACAAGCTTGCCGCCCTGATAAAACGACTTGTAATAGACGATTTTTTCGCCATCCTCGCCGCTTTGCACCAACCGGCGCATTCCCTGCGGCCAAGTCTCCTCGTCGATCGTCTGAACCTCAAACGGCACACTCACGCGTTCGCTTTCATCCTTGACCACCGACAGCTCCATGGACACCGTTTCGGTAGGAACCGCCATGTTGTAAACCGCCGTCGAGGACGCCGCCCGGCTTGTCGTGCCGAGACTTGCATAGTTCAAATCCAACGAATAGGCAAACGCTCTCGCTTGAATGCCGCCGTCAAAATCCTGCCACTTGATAAAATGCAAATGATTCTTGAAAAACGCTTCATCCTCGTTCGAAAGAGCCGACGAAAGGGAGAAAAGCTTGCGCACCTCGCGCCGGTTCAGAAAATAGGAGGACGGATAGCGGTCGGAAATGAGCGTAATGTTGTTGCTGTAAATAAAGCGGTCAACCTCATCCTCGGAAATGCCGAACTGCGCCCGATAGCTCTGCTCTTGTAAGGCTATATAATCCTTGATGGCATCATAAAACCACTTTTCGACCGACGCCACCGCCGCAAGCTTTCCGTCGATATATAACCCATAACCGTCTTTGGTGTCCCGTGCCATATAATCGTTAAAAATGGCGGTATCACCGGCCGGAATCTTCTCATTTTCGCGGTATTCGCCCGGCACAAAGCCGATCTTGCATTCAAGCACCACCGGCGAACCGTACCGTGCGGATAAATCCGCCTCATACTGCCGTTTGGTATCGAGAATTTCGGCAACATTTAAGGTGTTGCCCACATAAACATCATCA
This sequence comes from uncultured Eubacteriales bacterium, assembly GCA_900546385.1. Classification (GTDB taxonomy): domain Bacteria; phylum Bacillota; class Clostridia; order Oscillospirales; family CAG-382; genus UMGS882. Next base: position 1,322 of record URCT01000066.1, read on the forward strand.
ATATAGACATCCACCGCACATTCCGCGCGGGAAGCCTTTGCGATATGGATCGCCGTAAACGACGCAAACACAAGCGCCGCCGCCGGCAGAGCCGCTTTCAGCAGAACTCGGCCGAAAGCGCGCATGGCACGCGCCGAATTATCCATGCTGTGCGGTATATAGCTGATCTTGCGAAACGCTCTGCCAACCGTACCGGCCGCTTTTTTCACGCCCTGCGTCAGATGGGCAAGTCCGCCAAGAGCCGTTAAGGCCATCGACCAAACGTTGTTTTTGTGTAACTTCCGCTTATCGCCCGACCAGCCTCTCGGATGCTCATGAATGCTTTTGAATTCACCGCGCATGACCGACGGCGCATTTTCATACCGGTTGTGGCAGGCAAGATACAGCGCATTGTAAAGACTTTCGTGCTTGGACATCCCGTCCTCACGAAACAGCCTGTATAATTTCCCGACCGAGGAGCCGGCAAGGATTTTGACACGCGCCTTTTCGGTTTCTTCCGATGCGGATGAGCTTTCCGGCTGCTTGCCCGACGGTTTTTTCGCCGCCTCGGGCAAAGAACCTTCGGCGTGAAGATCGATGGGATCGAATTCCGTATTTTTCATTGTCTGTCCGTTCTCCTTTCTTTGGAATTTTGCATAGGATGGACATTTTCACTTCGGAAAACAGCGCAAAAATTTCTGCCTGCTTCCGCAAACAGAAATATTATACACCAAAAATCCGAAAAAATCAACCCCTGCGCCGTTTTTTCGACAAAACAACCATAAAAAATCACATAATCGTCAGATTTCTGCCGATTATCCCATGAATTCTCCGCTTTTGGGCACCGGACGCACGAACCGTCAGACGAAGGCATGGACAGAAAAACAGCCCGAAAGCCTTAAACCAAACCTTCGGGCTGTGCAAAAACGCCTTCCATTTCATCCGGCAGACGGCGCGTGTGTACCGGCTGCGGTGTTCTGCCGTTTGGCCGCATACATGGCCGCATCGGCGCGAATCAAAAATTCTTCGTTATCGACGACAGCCGGATCGGCAATCGTATAGCCGATCGAAAAGCTGAGCGTATAGTCTTTATCCGAAAGGCGGTTGGCCGCAGCGCAGTTCTTTTGAATCTCACCGACCAAAAGCGCGACCTCCGTTTCGCTTTTATCGCGCAAAATAATCAAAAACTCATCGCCGCCATAGCGCACAACAAGCGCATTCTTACCTGCACTTGCGCGTAAAATCCGTGCCGAACGGATCAAGGCCTCGTCGCCGACAACATGGCCGTAGCGGTCGTTAATGCTCTTGAAGCGGTCGATATCGATCATCAACGCCGCAATCTTTTGCTTTTTGGAATCACGGGCAGCCGCCTTATATAACGCACTGACATAGGTTTCAAAGTAATGTCGGTTATACACGCCGGTCAAGCGATCCAGATACGCATTTTCGGTCTGAAGGCTGATGTACAGCGAGGTGAGGCCGATCGCCGCCGACAGCCAAAGCGTTGCAATGCCGTAAAACAAAAACTGCAAAAGGCTTCCGATCGCCACGGGAAGAATGAATAATAACACCGGCAGATAGGTATAGCGTTTGGTGCTGCTGCGGTTTTTATACAAGATTCCGGCTCCGGCAAGCAGATAGCTATACGTCACCGCATAGTCGAATACAAAAAGAAAATTGCGCGAATAGACATTTTCTTCCGAAATCTCGAAAATCCAGCCGTTAAAAATATTGGCAATAAGCAGCACAAGCATGACAAGTAACGGAAGAATCATCGGGATAAAGCGTTTTTTCAGAAGCTTATTTTCCGAATATACCTTTGCATCTGCAAAGAGTATCCACAGAAAGCCGAACAGAATATTCATGGTATACAACAGCTCGTTGAGCACAAAAGCCATAATCCGCGAACCGGCAAACAGTTTGCCGTCGATAAGAAAGGTAGCGGTTTCCACCATACATAAAGCCACTGTCAGCCAAACCATACCGTAATACAGCTTGTCCGCCAAAAGGCCGACCCGAAAAATATTGTTTCCGTAATGCATTATGAGGAACATCAGCAGAATTCCGGTCCCGTTGGCAACCAACACTTCTGCATAATTCAGCACAGGAGACACTCCTTTCAATCCGGTCTGTTATAGAGTAGTATAACACAAATCATACTGCAGGGTTTGAAATCATTTTGAATTTTTTAACACTGCAAAATGAAAAGCTGTATTTCAGATGATCCATTTCCGCACCACCGGAATACGGGAAAGCACCGCATAAACGGCAAGTCCGCCGGCAAAGAGGATAAGAACCGTAAGCGGAACGGCGTAAATCGGGTTCGAACCGGCTACGGAGAATCCGTGACGTGCGAGGAGATAGATGCCGAACATATGCACAAGATACAGGCAAAAAGAGGCTTTTGAAACGTATTCCGTCACAGCGGAAAGCACCCGGCCGAGTCGCTCGCCATACGCCATGCACAGCGTGTAAATGCCGCTCGCAAGCAGAAAAACGCCGACCGTCATGCCGCTGAAAAACAGCTCATTCAAAGCACCGTCACGCACACTTAGCCAATACGTGCCGCCCAAAATCGCGGCAAAACCGACCGGCGTCAGCACAAAGCCCATCGCTTTCGGCAAGGGATTCGCACGCAGATACCATCCGAAAAGACCATAACCCACCGACGCATACGTCATATTGATGAGATATTGCGGCGTCATACCGGATAACAGCGTAAACGGCCAAAAGCCGCTTACCGTCGGATAGAGAATGCCGAACGCAAACCAAACGGCAAGCGCATAGCGCAGCGTCTGCACGGATGCTTTTTCGGCAAAAACGCGCGTCACCGGCAGCAAAATATAGACAAGCAGAATGATGTGCAGATAATAAAAATGGAACTCTTGGTTGAAGCAGAACACCTCTTTGATCCCATTGATAATGGCCGGTGCGGAAAGGGAATTCTGTTCATACAAATGCCAGAGCTTATAGAGGATTCCCCAGAAAACCATGGCCACCGCAATGCGCGGCAGATTGTGGCAATACAGCTTTTTGAGGGAAAACGGTTTGTTCGGGTCAAGAAGCAGTGCACCGCTGCACATTAAAAAAAGCGGAACACCGGCACGCACGAGCGAGCCATACGCAAGCAGCGTATTCCAGTCGGTCGAAGCGACGGGATATGCATAAAATCCGCTGCCGGCATGGATAAACAGCACGCAGAGAATCGCGATGGATTTGGTAAGGTCTATGCCTTTATTTCGTGTCATATGAATCTCTCCTGCAACTCATTCCTTCGGAAAACAAAAACCGGAGCGGCAGAAACCTGTCGCTCCGGTTTATTTGCGTTATCCACGCTTTCCTTCCGTCATGCGGCGGATGAAAGAGGCGGTTTCCGGATTATTTCTTCAAGAATTCTTCCGGTTCGTTCGAGTTAACAATGACGATAATGCTTTCGATAAGCGGTCTTTCGGCACTGGACTTCTTGGAGAAGGTGATGTATGCCTTGACAAATTCGCCGTACTTAGTGGAAAGCTTGCCGTTCTTGTCTTCAACGCCGGTGTTGTAAGCCTTGAGGTCGTTCTTGGGATCAACGAGATCGCTGAGCTTAATGGCGGAGATTTCAGCCGTGCTGATATCCGTCTTCTTGGCGAACTTCAAGAGCGAAACAGATACGTTGTCATCAATTTCGAACAGGCTGTATTCCGTGCCGTCAACCGTGATAAAGTCAACATCTTCCGCATTGACAACATGAAGCTCAGCAGCCATATCGTTTGTATCAACGTCGTCAAAGAACACGAGGTTCTTATTGGTATCCGCGTCGATGGTGCCGATGATATCCTTCTTATCGTCAACCTTGCCGGCCGTGGTCAGCTTGATGACCGAACCAGCAGCAAACGGTTCAGCCGCTGCCAGGGAGGAAGCATTTGCCTTGCTCAGAGTGCCGTAAACGCCTTCGTCTACCTTACCGGTGTTCGGGTTGTAGAGGTCGTAAGCGTAACGGTATTCATCTTCGTCGACCTTAACCGGCGAAGAGGTCTTAACAATGCGGATGTCCGACTTCTTGGTGGAAGTGCTCGATTCGAATTCGATATCGCCGTCTACTTCGGCATAGAAGAGCACGAGGTTGACACGAGCCTTGGAAGCACCGTCGTTTTCGTAAACATACTGAACGTTGGTGAGAACAGATTCAACCGTGCCGGGGAATTCGGTTCCCTTGTAAACGGTGAAGGTGTTTTCTTCCTTGCCGTCATCGTCGATCGAGATCTCACGGATGACAAAGGTGGTTTCGTCGGTAACAATGGCTTCCTTGAAATCAAAGTACTGCTTTGCACCGGTGGTACCGTACGTACCGATCATCGAAAGATCCGTATCGTAATCGGTGATGGTGTAACGCTTGCTGAGGGTCTTTTCCAGACGAATGCGTTCGCCTTCGAGGTCGGTAGCGACCTGCGAAACGTCCTTGGTGTTGAAGAAGCTGTCGTCGTCCGGATCAAAGGTGAGGTCGATGTGGTTCGGCTCGCCGTCGGAATCTCTGCTGTGAAGCAGGCTCTCGATGGTGTAGTAGCCGTTGCTGTCAACCGAGTAGGTGCAGACCTTGCCGATATACGCATCGTATTCGCGGCCGTCTTCTTCAGCGACAGTTACGTCAAACTTATAGGTGCCGTCAACCGTCTTCTGCGGTCTCGGATAGCATTCATCAATGTCTACCGGAACGTACTGTTCCTTGCCGTCCACCCAAACCTTGAGGTACTGCATGGTCTTGTGCGTCTTTTCGTCGTTCGCCTTTTCGGTTTCGACTTCAAGCGGAATGAGAAGGTTTTCGCCCGAGTAAGCGCTGGAACCGGATTTGACGACTTCGAAATAGTAAACGTTGTTGTAGTTCTTGTTGTAGGTGTAAAGAATGACTTCTTCACCGAGCGCCGTTTTGGAGGTGAGCTTGGTGGTCATTTCAGCACCGGTGTTGGCGCTGCCGGAGTTTGTGGTTGCACTCTTGCCGTTTTCATTTGAGAAGAAGTTCTCAACGAAGAGGAACTGGTAGCAGGTTCTGAACGACTGGTTGCCGATGTTGACCGTACCGGTCGGGCTGTTGACCTTGGTGATAACGCCCTTCTTGGCGGAAGCGGAACCGAAGTAATAGATATAGTTGGCTTCGCCGTTCAGGTAAGCGATTACGAAATCGCCGTCACGGAAGGTAGAGCCCTTCGCACCGTCGATGGTCGCGCCGTTGGCATAGATCATCGGGATCTTGTTGAAGCCGTTGGCGTTGGCATTCTTCACGTCTTCGACGACCGGTGCGTTGTTGGTGTATTCGGCATAATCGGTGAAATCGCTGTCTTCGGTCATATCAATCTTACCGAAGGTAGCCGGCTTGTACCACATATATTCGTACTTGCCGTCGCCGTCCGGGTCATAGATATCCATGTGGTAGATACCGCTTTCGCGAACCTGCTGGAAGGTGTAGGCGAGGTTGTTGTACCACTCGGTGGCATTGGCATTGTCATCAACACCGTCGCGCGTTTCGAAACGCTCGTCACGGATATAGTAGGTGTATAAGCCCTTGTCGACATCGGTGCATTTGAGGTCGATCAGCAAGGTGTTGTGCGCGTTGCGGGCAGCGTACTTGTCCGCATCGGTGTCGCAGCCGACATACGACGGCTTCAGGAACGAATACGGAGCATCATAGAAGTAGAGCTGCTTGCCGGCAACCGTCATGGAGCCGTCCATTCTTGCCCACGACTGGTCGCCCGGTGCATAGAAGTATTTTCTGGCGTCCTTGGCGATTCTTTCGGCGGAAACCGAACCGTAGGAAGCGGAATCGGCGGAGGCCTTTGCCATCAAGGGCGTGGCAACGAGAACGGAATCTACCTTCTTGTCATCTTCGTTGTAGGTGTAGAACACGTTAACGTGGCTCATGATGTAGCTGTCGGCATCGCCGGTAAGACCGAGTTCGCTTGCCGTCATATAGAAGCTGCCGACCTTCTGGTCGTCCTCGGTAGCAACGAGAAGGAGCGAACCTTCGCCGTTGGAATCCTCGGTCGGTTTGTAGGTGTTGGAATCCTTGCTGGTGTTGAACGCATAGTGCGGCGTTTCAACGATCTGGAATTCTTCTTCGATAACGTCGTAAACCTTCTCGCAGAGCTTGGGCTGTTCCATATACTTTTCGAGAACGTATTTACCGTCTTCCTTGGAAGCGCCGATCCATTTAACGCGTTCCTTCTCTTCTTCTTGGCCCATATCGGCATAGAAAGCATTGTAAAGAAGGATGGCAACGTTGCCGCGGGTCAGTTCCTTTTCATAGGAAACCGAGGACGGCAGACCGTCAGCCAAATCTACGCCGCTCGTTTCGGCGATTTCGATGTAATCGAAAGGATAAGCAAGCTCACCCTTCTTTTCGTAGCCGAGCGCACGCACGATCATGGTATAAGCGTCCTGAAGAATGATCGAACCGTCCGGATCGAATTCAGTGGCACTGATACCCTTGATAACGCCCATGCTGCTTGCCCACGATACCATTCCGTAGAAGGTGTCGTCGTAAAGATCTTCAAAGGGCGTAAAGTTTTCGCCGCCTTCAAGGCTCTTGCCGCGATTCATCAAGCGGTAGATAAAGGCAGCCATCTGCTGTCTGGTAACAGCTTCGTTGGTACCGAAGGTGGTGTCGGACGTACCCTTGGTAACGCCGATACCTTCGAGCAGAGCAACGGCTTTGGTCAAAGTCTCGTCCTTGGCACTGACATCGGTAAATTTGGTTTCTGCGGCGCTTACGCTGAATGCGAGCATAGCAAACAGCATGACAAACGCCAAACCGATGGTGAGAAGACGCGTGGATTTTCTCATATTGGATTCCTCCTGCAAAATAATTTGTACGCCTACACAAAATAGACTTGTATACGAGTTTTATTTTATATCAATATTGTATATTTTGCAATAGTTTTTTTCAATTGTAACACAAAAGTAACATTAGCTGATGAAAAAGTGATGGGAAGCGGGATTTTTTCGGCAAAATTCCCGGTTTTTCCCTAAAAAACGCCTCTTCTCTCATAAAGCACCGCCACGCCGCACCGACGCGCGGATCCATGGACGTTAACAGAATTATCACATTTCCGACATTTCTCCGAGCGGCACACCCAAGCCCGTGCAGAAATCGTATCCGATACGCGCGTCAAACCGCCCGTTCGAACCGAGAATCACATCATAATAGCTTGCTTTCGCCTGTTCGGAATCGTAAGAATCGGTTCCGGCCGCCGCATACAGCGCGTTCCCGACTTGTGCCGCCGTTAGCCTCCGACCGCTCCGCGCCATATGTCGCGCCAAAATTCCGGAAAACACCGGCGCACCAATGCTGGTGCCGCAAATGCCGCGAAAATCGCCTGCCGCACGGTCATATACCGCATAGCCCGGCGAAAGGCACGCGTCGAGCGCAATATCGGGCGTTGCACGCCGGCCGCCGCTCATGGCGGCAATCGGAGAAAACCGCTTCTGCCATTCCGGTATACCGGTATACAAACTTGGTCCGCCGCCGCCGTTCTCCCACGCTGAATACGAAAAAACGCTCCCATTCACCGGATTGCGATGGAATACCGCGCCGCCGACACTGACAACCGACGCCGAAGCCGACGGATAGCAGACCGCGCCGCCCGCATCGCCCGAGGACGCAACAAAGCATTTTTCGGTCGCACGCAGCGATTCGTCAAATTCCGTCTGCGTCTCGAACTCCGCACTGCCGAAGCTCATGGAAACAATGTCTGCCTTTTCGGCCGCCAACAGCACCGCCTGCATGAGCGACGTGATCGCCGCGTTCGGCGCAAGCACACAGACGATCTTCGCACCCGGCGTGACAGCGTGTAACCACGAAACATCCGCCGTCGCCTCCATACGCCACGAGTCAACCGCGCGGCCGCTTTGCCCGTCGCCGGTTTCTCCGGAGGTGCTGCGGCTGTAAAGCATCTCGATAACCGCCGCGGGCAAACCGAACGCGCGGTTAAAGGCGTCGAAATCGCTTTGCAGATACCTGCCGCTTGCGTAAAACGCCGCCACCACGGCGACGGTCACGCCCGAACCGGCCGTATCGCTGTACGGCAGACCGTAGGCACGATAGAAATCCCAAGGCGAACGCGGCGCACTTCCGTCGCTTTGCGCAAACGCCGCAAAAGAGCGTGCCGTCGGCACGGAAAGCGGATAGCGCGGCTCACGCAGACAATCCAATGAATCGTGAAGCATAGACTTTCCTCCAAAAACCGTTTTTGGTACAGTGTATGGTCGGAAAACCGCAAAAAGAACGGATTCGAAAAATCCCTTTCGAATCCGTTTGTGTGTTATTTGATTTTTTACCGCTGTACCAATTCGAACGAATAGATGCGCGTTTCATCGCTCTGCCATGCGCCGTCAAAATACGCACGAATGGCCTGTACCTTGCCGCCGGTCGGCAAAAACAGCAAATGACGGCAGTTTTCCTCCGATTGATATAAAACCTTTTCGCTGTTGTCCTCCAAAATGGCGACAACACGGATCTTCTTGGCCAAATGCGCCGGCATCTTGAGCGGCCGGAACGCAAGCGGCATATTGCTGCGCATGGAATAGCGGCGATATTCGCCGTTTTCGCTGACCGATTCGCGCGAATAGTCCGGGTCAAGCACCAAACGCACCACACCTTCTGCCGGCTGTTCGTCATAAACAATGGTCAGCCGCTTGCCGCTCACACGGGAAATGTAGTTGACCGAATCGTTTTCATCCGGACGTTCCTTGCCGTTGAAAAGAATATGATAATCCGCATAGGTCATATCGGTGGCCGCGTGCAGATTGCATTCGTCAATTTTGCGCACGTGTCCCGGCAGATAACAGCCGTCGTACATAAGCTCGGTTTGCAGCTCAGCAATGTGATCAGTATAAACGCCGCTCGGCTCGCAGCCGTATTTGACGCATAACGCTGCCGCATTTCCCACCGCCTGGCCGAGAATGGCACAGGTCGCCATCACGCGTGTGGCGGAAAGCGCGGCATGCGTGGCACTGATGTTGCGTCCGGCAAATAAAAGATTGTGAATGTTGGCCGAATACAGACTGCGGTAGGGAATGCCGAAGGGGCTGGGCGCCGGATGATAGATGGTCGGTTCGCCGACATGACGGAAGCCTGCCGGATTGTGGTCATCCATCGTCCAGCCGCCATAGCCGACAATGTCGTCAAATTTGCCGCCGCTCTCCACATCGTTCTGCGTCAGAACGTGCGCACCGATGTATCGGCGGCTCTCGCGCTTGCCCGGCAAAAAGCCGATCCATTCAAGCTCCCAGTTGTCTGCATCGTGATTTCCGCGGTTTTTGATGTGATCCCAAACGCCGAGAGCCACCTTTAATAACTCCTCGCGCAGCTTTTCCGTGTCGGCAAGGCTGTCGTCCTCGCCGCCAAGCTCAATCCACCAGAAATTGTTGTTCTTGTCCTTCATGGAATGCGCCCGATGGGGAAGTGCCTCATCCGTTTCATATGTATGCGCCCATTCCGGCTTGACAAACCGCACCTTTTCGCTGTGTTCCCGCGCCTGAATCAGGCAGGACATTCCCATGGTGCGCAAATCTGCGTGTTCGGGCGCAATGCTCTCGTTGTATTCCGCACGGGCTTCGCGGCCCTTTGTCCACTTCGCGCCGACAAGCGGAGCCAAAATACTGTCGCCCGAACAGTCGGCAAATACATCCGCGTGAATCGTGTGGAAGGTATAGGTCGTCAATTGCCAGCAGGTAACCGTTTGAATGGTATCGTTTTCCGCGCGCGCGTCCAAGCAGGTGGTGTTGAGCATCAGCGTTAAATTCGGCTCACGCATGGCGGCACTGTACAGAACCGAATCCCAAATCGAGAAGTTGAGATACGGATTGACATAGTTGTTCTCCAAATCCAATTCGCTGACAATGCCGGATTCCATGTTATTCTTGCCGTGTGCGCCGCGCACCCACATCCGGATTTCGCTGGACGCATTGCCGCCGAGCATGGGTCTGTCCTGCACCAAAATGGTTTTCGTGCCTTTGCGCGCCGCGGCAATGGCCGCCGAAAGGCCGGCAAGGCCGCCGCCGATGACGCAGAATTCGGTTTCGTGGTATATCGTTTCACGTGAAACGTCGGTTTTCATAAATGTTCCTTCTTTCTTAGCCGTCATTGCGGCTTCTTGATCAAATTCATCTTAATATCCCAAAGCTTCTGCGAAAGATCCACATAATAGGTGTGCGGATTCTCAAAGCGTGTCACTTCGTCCCACAGCGTGTCGATCTGCGCAAGACAATAGGCGCGAATCTCTTTGGCAGAGGGGGATGTGTAGACCTGCTTGCCGTCCTTGAAAATCGGCACAAGCAGCTCACGTGCGTCAAAATTCTCGAGCGTTTTGGTTTTCCAGGTTTCCGCCGGGTCAAAAATGGTGTGCGGAGCCGCTGTGTCCACCGTCTCGTCGTGCAGACACATTTCGTCCGCCAACGCCTTGCCGGTGGCGCGGTCGTAGTAACGGTAAACCTTTTTGAAGTGCGGCGTGGTGATTTTGGAGGTGTTTTCGCTGAGCTTGATTTTCGGGACAATGCTGCCATCCGGATTTTCCAAAGCCGCAAGCTTATACACCGCGCCGAACACCGGATCGCTCTTGGCGGTGATTAACCGTTCGCCGACGCCGAAGGTATTGATGCACGCGCCCTGTAACAGCAGGTCGTTGATGAGATATTCGTCAAGCGCATTGGAAACCACGATTTTTGCCGTGGTAAGCCCGGCATCGTCGAGCATCTTGCGTGCTTTTTTGGTCAGATAGGCGATATCGCCCGAATCCAGGCGAATGCCGAAATCGGAAATGCCCTGCGGCACAAGAATCTCTTTCAACGCGCGAATGGCATTCGGAACGCCGCTTTCGAGCGTGTTGTAGGTGTCCACAAGGAGCACCGCGCCGTGCGGATACATCTTGCAGTACGCACAAAAGGCCTCATATTCCGTATCAAACATCTGAATCCACGAATGCGCCATCGTGCCGCCGGCCGGAACGCCGAATTCCTGCTCGGTCACCGTGCAGGCCGTTCCGGCACAGCCGCCGATATAAGCCGCACGCGCACCGACAATCGCCGCCGATGCACCGTGTGCGCGCCGTGAGCCAAACTCCAGCACCGGACGGCCTTTGGCGGCACGGACGATGCGGTTTGCCTTGGTGGCGATGAGCGATTGGTGGTTGAGCTCAAGAAGAACATATGTTTCGATGAGCTGTGCCTGCACCGCCGGCGCACGAACCGTCAAAATCGGTTCGCCCGGGAAAATCGGCGTTCCCTCGGGAACGGCATAGATATCGCCGGTAAAGCGCAAATCGGCAAGATAAGTGAGGAAATCCTCGTCAAAAATGCCTTTGGAACGGAGAAAATCGATGTCCTCTTTGGTAAAATGCAGATTGTTAATGTAGTTGATTATTTGATCAAGCCCGGCGCAGATTGCAAAGCCGCCGTTATCCGGCACACGGCGGAAGAATACGTCGAAATAGGTGATGCGGTCGGCAAAGCCGTTTTTGAAATAGCCGCCGCCCATGGTAAGCTCATAAAAATCGCATAAAAGCGTATAATTTTGTTCTGTCATAAAAAGAAAGCCTCGTTTCAATCCGTTTTTATAAAACGTTTATCTGCACCGACCGCATGACCGCCAAAGCCGCCTCATGCAAGGAAGCGTCGGCCGCCGCCGTCAGCGAAGAAAGCACGCAGATTTCGGCGTTTGGGCAAAAAGCCTTGGCAAGCATGGCATTGGAAATCACGCAAATGTGGCTGACAAGGCCGGCAAAGGTGATTTTGACATAGCCGCGCTTTTTCAAAATCTCGGCAAGGGCAGGTGAGCCGAAGGACGGCTTAAAAATGCGCACGTCGTCCGGCCGGACGCATTCGGCGACCTTGCCGTACAATGCGTGTCCGGCCGAACCGCTTAGGCAATGCGGCACAGGCAAAGCCTTGCCTTCGGGCGTTTGCAGATATTCATCGGCACTTGCGGCGTGCGTATCAAAGGTAAACAGCACATCGCCGCCGGCCTTGCGCACGCGTTCGATTTCAGCACAAATGCCGTCCTCTAACGTTTCCGCACCGGCAAAGCCGAGCGCACCGTCTACAAAATCGTTTTGGTAATCCACCACCACAAGTGCTTCTTTGGCGGTTTTATTTTTTGCGATAAACATAATCCTTCTCCTTTATCAGTTTCTCCGTCAAACCACATAATATTCAAAACCGTCGCACGCAACGATATGCACAAACGGGAAGCGGATATTTTCGCGTTCGAGAAGCACCAAATTATGCGTCGGCGTGACGTGCGAAAAGATCATAAGGCGCGTTTTGGCGTTGACAAGCACGGTTTTTGCCTTATCCGCCGACAGATGCGTCAATTCCGACACAATGAGGTCGAACGGTTTTTCGGTTTCAAAGGCGATTTTCGGGAAATCGTGGAAATCGTAGGCGAGATCGCCCGTGAACAGCACGCGTTTGCCGTCGTCCGCTTCAAAAAGATAGGCAAAAGTCGGCACATTCGGCGCGATATGCTCGGTACGGATGGCCGAAACGCGTAAGCCGTAGTTTTCGTAGATAACGCCTTCGCTTGTGGTATGCAGGCGGAAGCGGTCATGATGGCGGTCAAGCGGCATATGCAAGGCGGTCATCCAAGCGCAGAACGGGTCGATGGCGGCATCTTCGGCAAAAAAGACATCCGCGTCGCCGGTTTTATGATAGCCAAGATAGCTTTTTGCCACCGAACCGAGCGTATCGGCATGGTCGGAATGCATATGGGTGAGGAAATAAGCTTTAACCTTTTCGGTTTCGATGCCGCGGTTTTTGAAAAGGTATTCGACCGGTGCGCCGACATCCACCACAAAGCCGAAGCCGTTATGTTCCACATAAACCGAGGTGCAATAGCGGCGCACTTCGGGATGTCCGTGACTGGTGCCGAGAAATGTAAGTTTCATGTGAATGCTCCTTTTTTACAGTCAATAACTCTAACTTATATCATACGCCAAAAAGAACGGTTTGTCAACAGGAAAAAAGGCGGCTTTCCGCCGGAAAGGAGGCCGCCGGAGGCGGCAAAACCTGTTGCGGCAGCAACAGAAAGAGCGCCGCCGGAGGCGGCA
>URCT01000067.1 GCA_900546385.1 uncultured Eubacteriales bacterium
CCTCTGGCGTGCTTTTTGGTTCTTTTTGCACGACGCAAAAAGAACGTAAAAACGTTCCCATTGCAGAGAATATCGAGGTTTTGCAGACCTCAAATCAGCTCGCCGCAATGGCGGCTTCGTGCAAACAAAATTAAATCCTTTTGCGGCTTCGCCGCTTTTTCCTGCTTTTTGTAAAGTACAAAAAGTAGGGCAAAAAACTTTGAAACTTTCCTTTCGGAAAGTTTTGCCCCTATCGGGGCAGCACGCCTTGCGTGCTTTTCGCCGCCTTCGGCGGCTGTTTTCCCAGCGCGGAAAAAACGCGCCGGGCGCTTACAGATTTTTTTCAAAAAACCGGTAAGCGTTGCCGTAAAACAAATCATCAATCAAATTGTCGTCAGCGCCGTGCGCCTTCATATAGCTTCCGAGCGCGGCAATGTCGCGCACACGCTCAAGCCCGGCAAGCGGATGTGTGCCGTCAAGGTCACAGCCAAGACAAATGCTCTTGGCACAGCCTTTTTCCATAAAATGGACAATATGTTTGGATACCGCGTCAAGCGCGGCTTCCTTGTCGGGAATCATGTCTGCATCCTCAAAGGTGCGCGACAGGTGCTTTCCAACCAAATTCACACCGGCAATGCCGCCGTGCGAAAGAATGGTGCGAAGCTGCGTGTCGGATAAATTCCGCGCATGGTTGCAAATGCTCTGCGCGTTGGAATGCGACGCGATAAACGGCTTTTTGGCCACGTTGGCCAAATCCCAGAATCCTTTTTCCGATAAATGCGATACATCGAGCAAAATGCCGAGCGCTTCACAGCGTTCCACCGCTTTGTAGCCGAAATCGGTCAGCCCGATATCCGTGTCATACGCGCCGCAAACGGCGCATTCGCCGCCCCAGGCAAGCGTTAACACACGCACGCCGTGTTCCCGTAAAATGTCAAGGCGGTCAAGATCGTTCTCAATGAGCCGCGATCCTTCCACCGACGGAATCACCTTTAAGCGGCGGTCGTCCGACACAAGCGTTTCTCTGTCCGTGCATAAAACCGCACGGTTCTCGTTTTGGGCAATTTGCTGCTTTAGGTAATCGAGTATGGCAAAAAAGTCGCCGTACACATCGCCGGCACTTTTGGTGTTTTCCGACCATACCGCAAAAATCTGCGCTTTGCGGTCATAGGCGTCAAAGCCGTCCAAATCGACCGCAAGCGTGTTTTGGGCAAGCGGCAGCTTTTGCGTATACATTTCATACGCGGTGTCACAGTGCAGATCAAAATAATTCATACAGTTCCTTTGTCTAAGGACGTGCCTTAGGAAGAAAATCAAATTTTAGGCAGTTACGTTTTCTATCAGCTGATACGACTTCGGCTTTCCGTCAAACGCGAGAATTTCAAAAATGTCAAATCGCGTCTTGAGCGACGCTATATAAGTATTGTCCTTATATTCGCATAAAAATTCATTTGCCGTATTAACAATATGCAACATTTTTTGGGAATCGACCGCTTCCGCCGGCTTTTGGGATAAAACCGTCCGTAATTTCACCTCGGCAAAGACAATATATGCGTCTTTTTCGGCAATGATGTCGATTTCGCCGTGCGTACCCTTGAAGTTGCGGCAGAGCAGCCGATAGCCGTTCTTTTCGTAATAGTCTGCGGCAAAATCTTCGCCGTCATTGCCGCGCGAGCGCGTGCTTTCCGTATTCATTGTATGTCGGACGGGGCTTTTCCGTGCTTTTGCCGATAGTTTTTGAAAAAGCTCGGCCGATGCTCGGGACATAACCCATACGCTTCGATGGCGGCATAGTGCGCCTTGGTGCCGTAGCCCTTGTGGCCGGCAAAGCCGTAGGCCGGATAGGTTTTGTCAAGATAATCGCGGCAGTAGGCATCTCGGGCGGTTTTGGCGAGAATCGAGGCCGCCGCGATCGACGGGCATTTTCCGTCGCCGCCGACCTCCGCCCGACAGGGAATGGAAAGCGTCGGCGTTTTGTTGCCGTCGATGAGCGCAAAATCCGGCGAAACGGCAAGGTTTTCGATCGCGCGCGTCATGGCAAGCAGTGCCGCGCCGAGAATGTTGTATTCTTCGATTTCCTCGACGGTGCAGAAAGCCACTGCGTAGGCGACGGCGTGCGTTTTGATGGCTTCGGCAAGCGCGTCGCGCTTTTTTTCGGAGAGCTTTTTGGAGTCGTTTAAGCCGCAAAGCTCCGGAATGTCGGCATAGCTGTCCGGCAGAATGACGGCGGCGGCATAGACACGCCCGGCAAGCGGGCCGCGGCCGGCCTCGTCCGCACCGCAAATGACGGCGTTTTCCGGACAGAGCGATTTTTCGTAGGAAAGGGAAAGGACGGTTGCGTTCTGTTTTTTCATGGTGTCGGCTTCCTTAATATCCGTATCGTGTGATGAGCGGGCGCGGATGATGCGGCCTATTCGATGTAGTAGCCCATGCCGCGCTTGTTTTTGATATACTGCGGCTCGGACGGATTGTCCTCAATCTGCTTGCGCAGCCGCGTGACGGTCACATCCACCGTGCGGACCTCGCCGTAATAGTCATCATAGCCCCAAACTTCCTTCAACAACGCTTCTTGGCGGTATTTTTTGCCGCGGTTGCGCGCTAAAAAGACTAACAGCTCGTATTGCTGCTTGGAAAGGGAGATCTCCTTGCCCTTTTTCTTGACCGAATAGGCCGAGCAGTTGATTTCCAAATCGCCGATTTTGATAATTTCCTGCTTTTCCGGCTCTTCCTTGGCCGTGCGCACCACCGCTTCGCCCGAATACCGGCGAATGTTGGCCTTGATGCGCGACAACAGCTCGGCTGTGCTGAACGGCTTTGTCATATAATCGTCTGCGCCGAGCTCAAGGCCGAACACCTTGTCGCGTTCCTCTTCGCGTGCGGTTAACATAATAATCGGCGTATCAAGACGCTCCCGGACGCGGCGGCAGATCTCAAAGCCGTCCATTTTCGGCAGCATTACGTCGAGTAAAATCAAGTCAAAGCCGCCCGAAAGCGCAAGTGCCAGCCCTTTTTCGCCGTCGTAGGCGACTTCGGTGTCATAGCCTTGCTTTTGGACGTTGTAATCGAGAATATCGGCGATATTTTTTTCATCTTCGACGATGAGAATGCGTTTTTTTCTCTGTTCCATGGGTTCATCTCCGGTCTGTATTCTGGCTGTGCCGTGCAATTACGGCAGCAGCGTTGTTTCATCAAACGAGCGAATGCTGAACTGTGCATAGTCGGCAAAAAAGTCGGTCAGCTTTGTCAAGACTTCAGCCGTGACGGCGTGTGAGCCGAAGCGGACGTGATAGGTCTGCGCGGCTTTTGGCTTGTTTTCGGCAAGCGTCGTGCAGAGCGCTTGAAACACGCTTTGCGCGCGTCCCACGCCGTCGCCGCTGTCAAGCGTATACCGGTAGATCCGATAGCCGTGTGCGGCGGCCTCCTCGAAAAAGCCGTTTTCCTCCAAAGCACTTGTGTGGTCGGTCAGGCGAAGCAAGCGCGTTTGGGCTTTTGTGACAAGCTTTAAGGCCTCTTGTGCCTCTGTGATGCGTACAAGAAGCTCTTCGGAGGATAACACGTTTTGCCCGTCGGTCGGCGAAACGAGAAGGCCCGGCGTATGGCCGTCGGCAATCACGCGCCGCACGGTTTCGGGATTGGCGTAGATCTGCTCGGCCGTCATGAAAAACGTGGCTCGGATGCCGCTTGCGCGCAGAACGCTCAAAATGCCGTCGGTGTTGCCGCCGATGTTGTCAAAGGTGAGATACAGTGTGCGTGCGGCAACATTTTTGTAAGGGTCCTCCGGCGGCGTTTCCTCTTTTTCGGGCGGCTGCGGATTGGTTTTATCGTCGTCCGTCTTGTCGGGCGGCACAATGATCGGGTCGGAAATGACGGGATTGTCCGGCTTGGGGTCAGGGTTCTGCGAGGGATTTTTGTCATCGTCGGACGTGGTGTCCTCTGTCGAAGGCTTTTTGGTCGGGCTGTACATTTTGACAAGCTCGGTTAAGGTGTATTTGGCCTTGGAATCCGAAATGCGTGCGGCGCAAATACCGTCGTCGGCATTGTCGTAAAACTCGAAGTTCAGGCCGAGCGCGCCGCAGACATCTTTTGCCGGCACATAATAGGTGCGGTAGAACAGCTTGGATTCGATGTCGAGCGTTTCGCCGCTGTCGGTGGTGGTGGTGCCGTTGTCAATGTCAAAGGCGATGTAACGGCCGTTTTTGGTGTTGTTGATATAAAAGCTGTACGAAATTCTGCCGTACACGACCTCCAAATACGAATAAAGCGCAAAAATATCGAGCGGAACATAGCTCACACCGCCGCTTACCACAAGCGGAAAGGATTTGACGTTGGTGTAAGAGGCATCCTGCCGGTACAGGTTTGGCACGACATACCGCGCTGCGCCCGAAGCGTTTTCGGAGCCGTTCATGTTTTTGTAGGAATCGTAAACCGCATCGTTGTAAAGCGCAAGCGTCTGCGAGGACGGCAGGGTCAAAAAGCCGGCTGCAAGGCAGACAGAAGCCAAAAGTGCGCCGACGCGCTTGCCGAAACGGTTTGTTTTTTTCATGCCTATCGTCCCTCTTTCCCGAAAAAATACGGCTGCATTGCCTGAAAACGGCAACAATATCCTTAGTGTAATTATACCGCTTTTCACGCAAGAAGTCAAGACCTGTGCGCAAAGGAATTTTTTCGGAAAAAGCGGATGCTTTCTATGCGTTCGACACTTACAGTACAAATTGTTAACACAAACATCCATATTTTACGCAAATTTTCGACTACAATGATAAAGCAATCAAAATCAAGGAACTTTTGTTTCCTGAAAGGAGTCTGATTTTATGAGTGAAAATCAAGTAAAAAAAGGCGGCATTTCCGTCGAAACCAAAAATATCTTCCCGGTCATCAAAAAATGGCTCTATTCGGACAAGGACATTTTCGTGCGCGAGCTTGTGTCCAATGCGTGTGATGCAATCACCAAGCACAAACGCCTTGTTTCGCTCGGCGAGACCGTGTCGGACGGTGCGCCTTACCGCATCGACGTGACGCTCGACAACGACCTCGGCACGCTCACGTTTTCGGATAACGGCATCGGCATGAACGCCGAGGAAATCGACAAATACATCAATCAGATCGCACTTTCCGGAGCGGTCGATTTCATCCAAAAGTACGAAAAAGCCGACGCCGACGCCAAAGCCGAAGGCACGGGCGGCATCATCGGTCACTTCGGTCTCGGCTTCTATTCGGCATTTATGATTGCCGACAAAGTCGAAATTCTCTCCAAATCGTGGCATGACGACAAGGCTGTGCTTTGGAAAGGCACCGACGAGGGCGATTACGAGATGAGTGAGAGCGACGAACGCACATCGCGCGGCACGGACATCATTCTGCACATCAACGACGACGAAAAAGAGTATGCGAGCGCTTTCAAAATCAAGGAAATCCTCGATAAATTCTGCGCTTTCATGCCGGTGGAAATCTACTTTAACGAGCTTCCTGAAAAGGAAGAACCGAAAAAAGAGGGCGAAGAAGCTGCCGAAAAGCCGGAACCCAAGCCCATCAACGATACAAATCCTCTTTGGCTCAAGCGCCCGCAGGACTGCACCGAAGAGGAATACAAGGAATTCTACCAAAAGGTGTTCCATGACTACCGCGAACCGCTCTTTTGGATCCACATCAACGCCGACTATCCGCTCAACTTCAAGGGAATCTTATATTTCCCGAAAATGGAGAACGAATTCGGCAACTATGAGGGGCAGGTCAAGCTGTACTATAACCAGGTGTTCGTGGCGGATAATATAAAGGAAGTCATTCCGGAATACCTGCTATTGCTCAAGGGCGTTCTCGATTGTCCCGAGCTGCCGTTAAACGTTTCGCGCAGCTATTTGCAGACCAACGGCTATGTGTCCAAAATCTCGGCACACATCGTCAAAAAGGTCGGCGATAAGATCAATGCGCTGTTTGGCACCGAGCGCGAAAAGTATGAGGGAATGTGGGATGCGGTGAAGCTGTTCGTGGAATACGGCTGTGTGCGCGACCAGAAATTCTTCGAAAAGGTCAAAAACAGCGTGCTGTACAAGACGACCGCCGGAAAGTATATGACGCTTGCCGAATATGCCGATGCGAACGAGCATTTCGACAAAAAGGTCTACTACACCGACGATAAAAAGCAGCAGGCGGCCTATATCGCCATGTTCGACAAGCAGAATGTGCCGATTGTAGAGCTGGATAAGTTACTTGACATCCAGTTTGTCAGCACGGTCGAACACGCGGAAACCGATGAAAAGCTGAAGGATGTGAAATTTGTCCGGGTGGACAGCGGCGTCAGCGATATATTAAAGGAAGAAAACAGCGACGAGAACAAGGAAAACAACGAAAAACTCGCCAAATTCTTCGAAAAAACGCTGAATAAGGGCGAACACCTCAAAATTGCCTGCGAAACGCTCAAAGACACCACCGTCCCGGCCTTTTTGGGTCTGTCCGAGGAATCGCGCCGCTTTGCCGACATGATGAAGCTGTACGGGAACGGCATGAGCGCCGGCCTTCCGCAGGAATTAACGCTTTCGCTCAACCTTTCCAATCCGCTTACCCAAAAACTCGAACAGCGCGTTGCCGACGGAAACGAGGACGAGCTGACCGAAAAGCTCGCCAAACAGGTGTATTTGTTAGCACTTGTGGCGCAGCGTCCGCTCGAAGCAGATGAACTTTCCGAATTTTTGGCGCTGTCTTCGGAGCTTTATACAAGACTTTGAGACAAGACTTGTTCAAGTTGCACAAAAACGCCGTTCGAACGAGAGGGCACAAACACAAAATATAGTGGCCGAAGAAAAAAACACGGTACATTTTGTATGGGTGTGTAGAAAATGCCGATTTGAAAGTTTTGTTCGGGTTTTTTATTTGTAACTATTGACAAGATTTTTGTTTTGTTGTATAATATGGTCGTAATTCTATAGGGATAGCTGTCTGCATACGTACCCGTTGCTTTGGTGCGGACGGCGTTCCGGAGTGAGTACATAATACTATTAAAGGAGTGCAGTCCACATGAAAAAAATGCTCAGCTTAATCCTGTGCCTTGCGACGATTTTCTCGTCTGTGGCGTTTTGCTTCCCGGCAATCGCGGCAGATCTTGATTACGACGTGGAAACCGGTGCGGATTATGCAACTATTCCCGCTGAAGAACAGGAAGATCAAGCCGCTTTGGCCGAAGATCTTGTTCTTCCGCTTGTCTTCGATTTTGAAGACGGCGTTATTCCCGACAGCGTTTCGCTGAAAAACAAGCTCGGCGGCGCAGAGCTTTCCGTCGTTGATAAAGGCGATGGCAAGGCTATGCAGGTCCTCGTTCCCGAAGACACCGCCTGGATCGCAGGCCGCGTTGTCTTTGCTGTAACGAGCGATGCGCTTCCGGCCGGCCGTTACCGCATATCCGCGGATTTCGCCGCTGATACATATCCGGAAGACGGTTATACGCTTTATGTGTACTACGGTACCAACAACGACAAGGGCAAGCTGACCTCTTACTCTATTTTTGAGAAGGGCGCCACCGTGACCGAAGACGGCACTGTTACGGCTGAGGTCGAATTCGACGAAGCAAAGACTCCGTTCGATATTCAGTACGCTCTGTTCAAGAATCCCCAAGAGCCTTTCACGGCTACCTACACGCTCGACAACGTGAAGCTCGAAGAAATCCCGATGCCCGCAACTGTCGTATTTGACGCAAACGGCGGTTCAGGCACACAGGCTTCGATCCAAACCGAGACCGGTGCAACCGTTACGCTTCCTGAAACAACCACCTTTACCCGTGATTATTACGACTTCGTCGGCTGGGGCTTGACGAGCGACGCGGCTGCAAACGATGCCGTTTCTTCCTATACAGTCGTTCTGTCCGAGCTGTCCGCCGCTAAGACCAAGACCTTCTATGCCCTCTGGCAGAGAAGAACCTTTGACGTGAAGTTCGATTTTGCCGGCGGTTCCTCTGCTCTTCCGACCTCCTACACCGTCAACGAAGGCGAAGCAAAGGAGCTCAAGCTCCCGACCTCCGCTGAAGTAAAGCGTCCGAAGAACCTGCTTGTCGGCTGGAAAGACAGCAAAAACAACGAATATAAGTGCGGCGAAACCGTTTCGTTTACCGAAGCCACCACCCTCACGGCTGTTTGGCTCGATACCTCCGAATTCGGTACGGTCAGCGCAGCTGGCGCTTCCGGTTATGCCGGCAAGACCGTTGATGTTGACTACCGTTATCCGGGTGCTTACTACAAGCTCCCTGTGAAGCTCGATGCAGGCTCCGTTACCCTGGAGGCTCTGAATCTCGCCAATGCTTCGGCTGTGGAATATGACGAAGAAAACGATACCCTTATCGTATATCCGCGTGCATCTTCCGTCTTCGCGGGTGCGACCGTTTCCTTTGCATATTCCCGTACCACGGTTCTGACGGCAGACCACAAATCGATGCTGATCCTGCCGGAAGTGACCGTTAAGTATATTTCCGACAATACTCTTGCCGGTTATGACAACCTCATCCCGTCCGGCGATGCCGAAGGCGGCTACTTCCCGTACTTTACCGGAAACGAATATGCTGTGGTTGACCGTGCCAAAGAGGAAGACGGCAACCACTATGCCCGTTTGCAGAGAGCCAAGAACGGCGGTCAGTGGCCGCACACGGAGGTGAACGTTCGTCTTGAAAAAGACGCTACCTATAAGTTCACCGGCCGTTACAGAGTAACCGGTGATGTAAACGGCGGCTTAAACTTCAACGTTAACTTTAACGCACCATGGCAAGGCAAAACGCCTATCGCCATGCCGTATTCCAATCCGGAGATCGGCGTCCATGCCAACGGCTATAACCACAATGCTCCTATCGACAGCTCCAAGACTTGGAAGGATGTCAAGTTTGAATTCACCGTTAACAAGACCGGTGACAGCAACGCTGAAGGCGTCACCATTTATTCCAACCCTTCAAATGATCTTGTCACCACCTATGATGTGGATGATTTTGCACTCTATAAGAGAATTGATGTAACCTATTCTTCCGGAACAGCCGCAAACCTTCCCGCAGGTGCTTCCGATCCCGCAACGCACGGCGGTTATATGGATGACGGCTTCACCACTTTGGCTGCCGCAAACCCGTATGCACCGATAAGCGACGGCTGGAAGCTCAATGAAGAAAAACCGTGGATCGACCAGTTCGGCAACACCTATGCATTCGGCGAAAAGGTCGATGTCTCCAAGACCGGCCCGCTTGCCATCGTTCCGAACTATGTGACGGAAGCGGATACCTATACGCTTACGTTCGTGGCAGACGGTCTCACCGCTCCGATGGCACCTGTTAAGGTCATTGTCGGCGAACCGCTCGACTTCTCCAAGATCGAAAACGTAACACCTGCCGATTCTTCTCTCAACTTCAACGGTTGGTCCACCACCGGCGAGTGGAAAGACGTTCTCCACGGCAAGCAGACCATCAAGGGCGATATGACCCTTTATCCGGTTCTCAGCATCAACTACGATTTCGCTGTTAAGAGCAACCGCGACAAGTTCGACGTATCGAATTCCGTTGTTCGCTCGGAGCTTTACAGAGACAGCGTTGTTATAGCCCATGAAGGTACGGGCAGCTTTGATACTATCTATGCTACCTCCAAGATTTCTCTCCCGGCAAGACTCTACAAGGGTATGTACCTGATCTTTGATTCCACCTACAACGCAGAGGGTGCAATTGAAGTGAACGTCGGCTACCACAACGAAGGTCTCTTCTTTGGCCGTGCCGGTGAAGGTGCTAGCGGTGGCAGAAACGTGGAAGGTACCGTTACCGAAATCACGCCGGATGGCTATGCGCTCGAGCTCATCGAGACCTACAAGCACAAGCTGTGGACGGATACCATCTGTTATGCGCGCTTTGACCCGTTCCAGAAAGAAAACAGATCCATCGCTATCCGCGGTGTCTACTTCATTCCGGCTGAGCCGTTTGCCACCAAGACTGTGGAGCTTACCGGTCTTACCGCTCCGGTTTCCGGTCAAGTCGCTCCGACCGCCGTTACCGAAACCACCGGTATCTGCGAACAGCCGACCATCACCTGGAGCCCGGCTCTCGTAAACGGACGTTTTGATGAATTGACGCCTTACACCGCAACCATCACGCTTGCACCGAAGGCTCTCACCGGCAACTGCTTCGATCCGGAAACCACAGTCACGGTTGACGGCAAGGAAGCAACCGTTGCATACGATGAAAAGACCGGTCTTTTGACCGCTACCGTTTCTTTCCCGATTACGAAAGAATTCGCTGCGTTCGACTATGATATCGTCGGCGAAACCTTCTACCTCATCGACGGCAAAACCGTTCCGTACTCCGTCAAGTTTACGAAGGACGAAGGCGTTACCGACAGAACCGTTACCTGGTCGGTTGACAACACGGACGTTGCCACCATCGATGCCAAGACCGGTGCTCTTACGCCGATCAAGAACGGTAAAGTTGTGGTAACCGCAACCTCCGAATACAATTATATGTATTCCAAGTCCCTCGAGGTTACCATCAATTACTACGAGTTTGATATGCAGATCTCCGGCCCGGACTTCATCCAGAAGGCCGACAGAACCACCCAGTATAAGCTTTCGGTTATCTGCGACATCACGCTTCCGGATATGACCGCCGTTTGGTCGATCGAATCCGGCGACTATGCCGACGGCGTGTTCACGCCGAATCCGGCTGCAAACTATGCAACCATCAGCGAAAACGGCCGCGTCGTTCCGTTCGGAAACGGCTTTGTCCGTATCAGCGGCACGTCCAACTACAACCCGGCAATTTCCGCTTCCAAGATCGTTGAGATCACCAATCAGGCAGAAAAAGGCACCATTACCTACCATCCCGGCACGACCGACACGGTAACCGGCCTGCCGGAGGTCCAGGAAGGCTACGGCACGACGGCACTTTCTAACGCAATGCCGACCAGAAGCCAGAGCGGCTATGCATTCTTAGGCTGGGCAACCTCCGATGAATCCGCCGACCTTGTTTCCTCCGTTTTGGTTCCCTCCGGCAAGAACGTCGATGTTTATGCCGTTTGGGGCAACGGTGTTGTTTGGACCTACGGTACCAACGGCAATCAAAAGCTTTCCTCCAACGTTACCGGCCGCGGTGACGATTACGATGAAGTCAAGCCGACTGTCGGCGACTATCGTATCCATATGCCTTTAGGTCTCGATGCACAGGAATACTCCACGGTCATCGTTCGTATGTCCAGCACCGCTCCTTGCGGCACGAAGATCTTCTATAAGACCAAGTTCATCAACGCAAGCGGCGAAGAACAGACCATGGGCTATGAAACAGACGGCTTTGCATATGCCGAAGCGCAAAGCATGACCCTGTGGCCTGCCTTTGACGGACTCGATAACTTTAAGTCCCTCACGTTCGACTTTATGAACAAAGACTCCACCTCTACGCCCGGCAAGTGGAGAACGGCAAAGGAAATCGTACAGATTTATCTTGACCCGTGCAAGGTTGCCGGTCAGCTCTTCCGCATCTCCTCCATTTCGGTTCTCGGTTCGCCGACCGTTTCGTTCGACAAGAACACCACGGACACCGTAACCAACATGCCGACCGCAAGAAAAATTTCCATGGGCGGCAAGCTCACCGTTTCCGAAACACCGGTTCGCGAAGGCTATGCCTTTGCAGGCTGGTCGAAGTCCCCGACCGACAGATCCAACGTCAAGACCACCTTCGGCATTGCCGGCGATGTGACCTTGTACGCTGTATGGGATAAGAACGTTGACGTTGATCCGGATGATGAAACCGGCGAAAACGTATACGCTATTCCTTCCATCGAAGCATCGCAGAGCGCAGTTCTCGTTAAGGTAAGCAACAAGAAGGATGTCCGCGTTGAATTCGTCTACACCGACGAAGCCGGCGACGAACAGACCATCGTTGCGAATACCAACGGCAACGGCTATGCTGTGATCGATCTTTCGGATATCGCAAGACCTCTCACCGATTCCAAGGTTATCCTTGCGAAGAACTACAAGGCTACCAGCATCGTTTTGACCGATATCGAGTCCGCAACCGCAACCGCCAATAAAGTGGTTGACAGCGGCAAGACCTCCTCCGGCGGCTCCGGCGGAAACAAGAACTACAACTACGACGGTACGGTTACCGACGTCCCGAACGGTGGCAAACAGTATGAAGTCGGCGGTATCACCGCAGGCGGCGAGGTCGCTAAGACCGTTCTTTCCGCAACCAAGGAAGAAGGCGATATCCTCTTCAACTTCGAAGAAGATTATGAAAAGGATCTCTTCAAGGACGCTCGTCAGATGAACATTGTCGGCATGAACTCCAGCGTTCTCTCGCTCCAGTCTCTCGGCAAAAAGTCCGGCTCGAATGACAGCCCGGCTTACTTCACCGGCTCGCTGGCTCTCGATGCAGCAACGCACAAGTACATTGTCATCAAGGCAAAACAGTCCGGTCTCTCTAGCAACAACTTCCGTATCTACTTCCACGGCGATGGCGCGGGCTTCTCCGAAGCAAACGCAGAAACCCAGAAGCTTGGCGACGGCGATTACACCATGCTCGTATACGACATGGGCGCCAAGGAAGGCTGGAAGGACACCATCACCGCTTTGTTCTTCTCGCTTGAAGGCGATGTGAAGGGCAACATCGATATCGACTGGATCCTCTTCACCAATAAGGTTCCGGAAAGCATGGATGATGTCACCGGCGGTGCCAAGGTCAACTTCCCGGTTGTCAATAAGGACGCTATGCCGTTCACCGATGTCACCGCAAGCGACTGGTTCCACTCCGAAGTTGCCAATGCTTACAAGCTCGGCTTCGTCGAAGGCACCTCCGCTACGACCTATGAACCGAGCGGTTCTGTGACCATCGCAGAAGCAATTACCCTTGCTGTCCGTCTCAACTACATCTATAACGAAAAGACTCTGCCGAAGGCAGCCACCGAAGGCGAATGGTTCAAGCCGTTCGTTGACGCAGCTGTCCGCGCAGGCATCATCAAGACCAACCAGTTTGCCGAATACGACGTTCCGGCTCTCAGAAAGCAGGTCGCCGCAATCATGGCCAAGGCACTTCCGAACGAGTTCTACAACAAGATGAACATGTTCACCGAAGTACCGGATCTTGATAAGAAGGATTCCGCTTACAGTGCTGTTCTCAAGCTCTACAACGCCGGTATCGTTATCGGTTCGGATGATAACTATAACTTCCTTCCGGAAACGAACATTATCCGTGCCGAAATTGCCGCAATCGTCAATCGTATTGCCGATCCGGCTAACCGCAAGAGAGTTGTCACCGAGGCTGAAATCGAATCCAAGAAGAAGAAATACTACGCAGACGATATCGCCGCTGCCTGCTCGCTCGGCAACTGCACGGCTCAGAAGATGACCGTGAAAGACGGCGTAGCTTGGGCTACCGGTAAGTCGAATGACCCGATCGTTTACTTCACCGACCTCGTTGGTGAACTCAACGGTAAGGAAATTACCCAGATTACCTTTGGCTTGAAGTGGGATTCCTCCAAGGTTACGCCTGCTCCGGGTGTGTTCTTTGTAACACCTTCCGGCAGTTGGGCTGCTGAGAGATTCATCAAGGCCAATAAGGGTACTGAGCATGAAAACGGTGTGGTTGATTACATCGTTCCGGCTAACGGAAACGCACAGTTCGCTAACACCATTAAACAGATCCGCTTCGACCCGTTCGATGCAGCTCAAGAATTTGGTATCGCGTATATCATCATCGAATAATTGACGTAAATTCGTCCAACACTCCTAAAAAAGAGCTGTCGCTTTTGCGGCAGCTCTTTTTGTGTGCCGACCGTTTCCACTGTCGATATAAAAATGACATTCGAACGGGCAGAACGTCTTTGTGTGATTCA
Source organism: uncultured Eubacteriales bacterium (assembly GCA_900546385.1). Lineage (GTDB taxonomy): Bacteria > Bacillota > Clostridia > Oscillospirales > CAG-382 > UMGS882. The sequence goes on from URCT01000067.1 coordinate 13,806, forward strand.
ATTGTATTTTTGTTAAAAATCAGCGAAATATATCACAAATCAAAATAAACAAACGAAAAACAACAACAATTTTGGCTATAATACACAAAAAAAAACAGGATTTTCGTGTACTTTGTCAATTTCTTTTTGCAAAGAAATATGTTAAAATAAACATACCAAACAGGGGAATTGTCAGCTTTTCGGCTGTCCCTAAACGAAAAGGAGAAGAAAGAATGAAGAAACAACTGATAGCCATCGCTGCTTCGTTTGCCGCTTCCGTTATGCTTGCCACCGGCGTTCATGCCGATTTTGCCAAGAGCAAGGATTACACAGACGGTATGTTCACGGATGTTCCGTCAGGTGAATGGTATGCCGCCAGCGTCAAAGATGCCTACGAATACGGCATCATGCAGGGCGACAGCGGCACCACCTTCAGCCCGAACGGCACACTCACGATTGCGGAGGGTGTCACCATTGCCGCACGTATCTACGAGAACCTGAACGCTAAGGCCATTCC
>URCT01000068.1 GCA_900546385.1 uncultured Eubacteriales bacterium
TGTGCCAGTATGAGCCGGGTGTTTCGGGATTATCGACCTCGGCATCGGAAAGCGCCGTCTTGCAGTGCGGACACCAGTTGGCAATGCGGTGACCGCGATAGATAAGGCCTTTTTCATAGAGCGAAACAAAGACCTCGCGCACGGCCTTCGAGCAGCCCTCGTCCATGGTGAAACGCTCGCGCGTCCAATCGCAGGAACAGCCGAGCTTCTTCAACTGATTGATGATGCGCGAACCGTATTTGTTTTTCCAATCCCAAACGCGCTCCAAGAACTTCTCGCGGCCGAGGTCATAGCGCGTTAAATGCTCGTTGACGCGTAAGTTTTCCTCCACCTTGATCTGCGTGGCGATGCCGGCGTGATCCGTGCCGGGAACCCATAAGGCGTTGTAGCCGCTCATGCGCTTGTAGCGAATGAGAATGTCCTGTAAGGTCTCATCGAGCGCGTGACCCATGTGCAATTGTCCCGTGACGTTGGGCGGCGGAATAACAATGGTGTACGGCGGTTTTTTGTTTTCGGGCGACGGCGTGAAATAGCCGCCGTCGTTCCACATCTTATAAATATCGTCTTCGATAGCTGCCGGATTGTAGCTTTTTTCGAGTTCCTTCGGCATGATGTCCCTTCTTTCGTATATTTAGAAAACTATGTTTTTCTTCTTATTTATATATCTTCGACCGGCACAAGCTCGTTCATGACAAGACCGGTAATGAGCTTCGGATAGAAATAGGTGGATTTCTGCGGCATTTTTTCTCCGGCAAGCGCGACATCCTTGATTTCGGAAACGGCGGTCGGATGGATGAGAAAGGCGCAGTTGCAGTCGGCGCTTCCGGCAAGACGGATGGCTTCATCCTTGTCGCGCGTGTAGGCGAGGTTGATCTGCCGCGCCATGTTTTCCTTGTCGATGCCGAACAGCTTTTCGAGAATGAGCGAATGCAGCACGGTTACGTCCAAATTCTTGTACGCGTCGGACTTGCCGGGATTGAGTGCATCTAATGCTTCGCGTGCCTTTTCGGTGTCCTTTAAGACTAACAAATAGAATTTGTCCGAACCGGCACATAACACATAGGCTTTTTTTGCGGCATTTTTTTCAAGAGCCGCGTCAATTTCAGCCTTTTCGATTTCGCAGACGTCAAAATATTCGCGGATCTTTTCGAGCGTCGCCGCCAAATCAAAGTTTTCAAGTCCGCGAACCAACCGGTGCGTCGGAAAGACCACAAGTCCCGGATTTTCCATGTCGATGAGCATCATCATAACATAATTGCCCGGATGCTCGTTATCCTTGATAACGCCGTCTTCGATTAACTTCTTTTTGAAATTCAACGCCGTCTCATAGCGGTGATGTCCGTCGGCAATGAAAAGCTGCTTTTGTTCAAAGGCCTTTTCGATGTTGTCGGTTTCGGCACTTTGCTCAAGCTTCCACAGACGCTGGATCACGCCGTCCGGCGCGGTGAATTCGATTTCCGGCTTTCTTTCGGTAAGCACTGCAATCTTTCCGGAGATCTCGTGCGCTTCGTCGGTGTACATCGAGTAGATCGGGCTGAAATTGCAATACGTCGCGCTCATGAGATTGAAGCGGTCGGCCTTGGCCTTCGAGAGGGTTTCCTCGTGCGGCAGAACCACGTTTTCGGAAAACTCGCATAATTTGACGCGCGCGAAGATTCCTTTAATACGGTATGTTTTGCCATAAGCGGAAAATTCTTCTTCATATACATAAAAGCCCGGCGTCTTATCGCAGGCAAGCACGCCGTCCTGACGCATTTTTTTGTACAGTGCCGCCGCGTTCGCATACGCGTTTTCGCCGACCGGCAGCTCTAAACGGATGATGTTGTTTTCGCTTTCCCGAATATAGGCCTCGCGTTCGGCAGAGGATACAATGTCGTAGGGCGGGCAGACGTTTTTGGCGATGTCGCCGGCCTTATCCGTAAAGCGGAGTGCCGGGAATACCTTTACTGTTGCCATAGGTGATTCTCCTTAGGTAGAAATGTGCAATTCTGTAAAATTTATGATACAAAATACATTATACAACAGTTCTCTCCTATTTTCAAGACTTTTTTGCAAGAAAAACGGCGACACGGCCGATTTTAGTCACATTTTTTGCCGCATGGCCGCTTTTTCGCCGTTATCGGCACAAAAACGGCTGGGTGCAAGCCCATATTTTTTGCGGAAAGCCGTGGAAAAATGCTCGGCACTCACAAAGCCGCACCTTGATGCAATTTCGCCGACCGGAAGAACTGTGTTCATAACAAGCTCCAACGCCTTCTCTAGCCGCAGCTCTAATAGATACGCGTGCAGCGTCTGTCCGGTGAAGGTTTTGAATAACCGCTCCAAATGATAGGGATGATAGCCGAACGCCTTGGCAAGAGACGCATTGCTTAACGGCTCGGCGTAGTGCGTGTGGAGATACTCCGTTACAAGACTGCCGATGCTGCGGCTGTTGCGAGCCGGATTTTGCCGCCGCAGAATCAAAAGTAAGATTTTTTTGAGAATGGCTGAAGTCATATCGCGCCAATACAGCTCTTTGGTGGCAAAGCACCGCACAAGCTCTTCTAAATCGTTTGCAAGATAGGCGGCATTTTCGATCCACAGCACACGCTCTAAGGCTTCGATGCCGGTGTCCGCATGACTGGGCAGCACGGTGCTTACGTCAAAAGCTTCCGCTTTGCAGGGCGGCAGAACGGTTTCAAAGCGCGTGTAATGCGTGTTGTAATCGAAATTGAGCGTGTAAAAAAGCAACTCGTTTTCGGAAACGGGACGATAGGCGTGTCCAGCCGGATACAAAACAAGACTGCCTTGCGAAAGCGGATAGCTGTTTTCGGACGTTATGAATTTTCCGCTGCCGCCAAGCACATAAAACAGACGGCAGTCGCGCGCCTTGACAAGAAAGCGGTTGGGCAGATAGGTGGTTTTGGCGGCATAGCGGACAAACGGGCAGAGAGCTTCGAATTGCATGATACATCCTCATCGACAAATGTTTGTTTTTGAAAGAAAAAGCTTTTGATTGATAAGGATTATAGCATAAATTTATGGTATAATCAAGCGAAATAACAAAATTCGAGGTGTTTTTATGCAAAATCCGCTCATTCCCATGGTCGCCATGACCGGCGCACCGCAGAAAGACGAAGTGTTTGCTTTTGTAAAGAACATGAAGGAAAAATGCGGCTTTACCCAGCTGATGCTGTATCCGCGCACCGGCTGTGAGGTGGAATATCTTTCCGAAGAATGGTTTGCGCTTTGTTCGTATTACTTAGAGAGCGCGGCGGCAAACGATATGAAAATCTGGCTGTACGATGAATTCAATTGGCCGGCCGGGCAGGCAGGCGGCCGCGTGACGGCGCATGAGGCGTATCGCCTGAAGAACCTGCTTGTCAAAAACGACGGCAAGCACGTGCAGTTTGACGTGGTTTTGACCGATTATCCGGACATCTTAAACGAAGAAGCGATGAACCTATTTTTGTCGTTAACGCATAAAGAATATCAAAAACGCTTCGGCCGCTATTTCGGTAATACCATTGTCGGAATGTATACCGACGAACCCTCTTTCGGCTATGGAACGGGAAAAGAACGGCTGCCGTACTACGACGGCCTGCAAGAGGATTACCGCAATGCCTACGGAACAGACCTGTTTTCGGATTTGGAAAGCTGCGTGACCGGCGAAAAAACGACCGAAACCGTGCCGGTGTACGCACGGCTGTATGACCTGTGCGGCAAGCGGATGCACAGATGCTTTTCCGAAAAAATCGGCACATGGTGCGAAACGAACGGCCTTATGCTCACCGGACACCTGATGGACGACGAAACGCCGGCCGGAAACACCCTTCATACGGGCAATGCCCTGTTGAACCTTTCCGCTTTTGGAAAGCCCGGTATCGACGAAATCGGCACGTGCATCGCCTACGGAACCACAACGCTCGAGTGGCTGCTGCCGCTTGCCGATGCTTTTTCCGTGCAAAGCCGTCACGGCGCGATGGCCGAGCTGTTTGCTTTCGGTCCGTATGACATGAGCCACGTCAAAGAGGTGCAAATGCTTGCACTGACGGCTCTTCACGGCATCAACACCTGGTTTTTGGCGGTCGGGCATTTTGATATGCGCGGCAATATGGCAAAAAAACGCTATTTCCGAAATTACACTGACGCGTGTCCCGACTGTGAAGCGTATAAAGAGCTTGCACACCGCGCGGAGCAGTTTGCCCTTCTTGCCGCAAAAGAGCGCGCTTGCCCGATCCGCATTCTGTATGACCGAGACCGGATTGCCGAAGCCGTCGGCACCGAACGGCTGTCGGCGGAAAACCGCGTGTATATGGATTTGTGCCGGCAACTGCATGAATCACAGACCGATTTCCGGCTTGTGTATGCCGACGACTGCGAGGGAAAACTGGTATTTTTGCCCGAAGAGGACGGCTCGGTGCGCGAACTGCGAACCGGAAAATGCTTTGCAAACGCCAAAGATGCGGCAAAGGCGGCACAGGACATAACGCCGGAGCTTGTGCGTGCGACCGACCAAAACGGGAACGTGCTTGCCGATGTGTTCATGCGCCATTTTGCCGACGGATTGTATTGCCTTATCGATGTGGCGAACCAGAGTGCCGACCGGTATGTGTATGTCGGAGACGCGAAAATCTTTCTGCCCGCTTGCGGCGTTTACGACAGTTCACAGCCGACGCTTGACGTGCTTTGCCAAGCCGCCGTTTCGCAAAGCCGGATCACGCTTCCGAAAACCAACGTGTTCCGCTTCCTGCTTCCGTCCGGTCTGAAAGAGAAAACGTTCGTGTGCGAACAGGCTATGACGGTCGTTTTTGCACTGCGTGAAATTCATACCGACCGCTTTTTCACGACCGACGGCAATGTGCGTGCCGCAAAGCGCGGCGAACTGGTGCGCGGAACGGCTGACGGGAAGGGCAGACTGTATTTGGACGGAAAACTGCTTTCTGCGGAGCAAGCCGACACGTTTTTGCCGTGGGCTTTCGGAAAATTCTACCACTGCACCGCGCCGGTGTACCTTGCGGCCGGAACGCATCGTGTGCGCATGGAAAACGTGCTGGACGATGTGAAATTCCTGCCATTACTCTTGGCGTACGGCGATTTTGCGGTCGATTACGAGCATACCGCCTTGAAGGCACAAGAAACGCCAAAGCCGGGCGACGCGGTCGGCTTTTTCGGCGAAGCTTCTTATACGGCGACCGTGACCGTGCCGTGCGTTTCGCAGGGGTTTGCACTCTATTTCGGCACGCGCTGTGCGCTGTACAAGAGACTGCTTATCGATGGAGAGCGCATGGGCGATGGCGGCCTTGGAAATCTCGGCCTTTGGAGGATTCCCGAAAAGTACCATGGAAAAACGGTAGACGTGACGATTTGTTACGTTTCCACCTTGGCGCCGCTTTTCGGCGACACCGCGATGTATGTGCGCGATAACACGGTGGACGCCGGCTTTTGGGCGGATATCGCACGACCGTACCGCACGTTTGCACTCGGTGCGGATATGAAGTTTTATACCGCAAAGCAAGAGGACGTCCGATGAAAAAGCAAAGCGTGCAGTTTTTTCTCTTCTATTTTCTGTATAACGCAGCACTTGTGATCTATAACAACTATATTCCGTTATACTACCGCACGGTCTGCGGCTTCTCTCAGACGCAGATCGGCACCGTCGTTTCGGCAGGGCCTCTTGCGACCGTGTTCGGAATGTTCTTTTTCGGACGCCTTGCCGACCGCATGAAAAACCGGAATCTCTTGGCAGGCATTCTGTTATTTCTGTCGGGCGCATTGACGGCACTCGTCTGCATCCGAAAGCACGTGCCGGACAGCGTACAGGCCTCCGGACAGACCTTGATCGGCCTTGTCAACTACGGCGCGGCGAAATTTACGGCCAACTTTTTCGGCGGACGCCTGAACCATGCCATCGGCTATGAGGGCTGTATGCTCGTCTGCGGCATTTCGGCCGGCATTGCGGCACTTTTGGTGTGTGCGCTTGCGCGGCGATACCAGCTGTTTGAAGAAAAAGCAAATACCGAAGCATCGTAAAAAACGGGGCCGGCAAAAAATGCCAGTCCCAGCTTATTATTCCGCTAAACAGCTTTCAAAATCGACGGTAAACACACTGCCCTTGCCGAGCGTGCTGTCCACGTGAATGCCGATGTGGTTGTTCATGGCGATATGCTTGACGATCGAAAGCCCGAGTCCCGTGCCGTTGACCATTTTGGAATGGCTTTTGTCCACGCGGAAAAAGCGTTCGAAGATGCGTTCGCGCAAATCGTCCGGAATGCCGATGCCCGTGTCGGCAATGCGTACCTTGCCGCAAGGGTCAACCGAAACATCCACCCGGCCGCCATCCTTGTTATACTTGACAGCGTTGTCCAAAATGTTGTAAAACAGCTCATGCATCTGACTTTGTCCCGCACAGATGCGGAAATCGCCGTCGCCAAGCGAAAAATGCACGTTCTTCTTTTCGGCGGCAAGCGAAAGCGTGTCGAGAATCTCCGCAAGCATCGGATGCACGGAAAACACGGCTTTTTCCGGCTCCGCGCCTTCATCCAAATTGGATAATTGGATGATGTCCTCCACAAGCGCCATGAGACGGCTGCTTTCCTTTTCAATCTTTTCGGCGAACAACGGCGTGTCCTCTGGGCGTGCAAGGCCGCTGGTGATAAGCTGGGCATAGCCGTGGATCGACGTGAGCGGCGTTTTTAACTCGTGCGACACGTTGGCCGTAAATTCGGTGCGGATCTGCTCGTTTTTGAGCTTTTCGGTGATGTCGAACAGGAGAATGACCACTCCGATTACATCTTTTCCGTCGCTGACCGGGCTGTAAAACAGCTCATAGGTCTGGTCGCCGGTCTTGTAGGTGAACGAACCGCGCTTGTTTTGGTAAGCGGCGGCAAGCTTGGCGGCAAAATCGGGATCGTTGCCGGTGAGCGATAAAAGCGAGGTGCTTTTGACCGCATCGGGATTGTCGATGTGCAAAACGCGTGCCGCGCCGCGGTTGAGCGAAAGAATGTTGCCGTCGCGGTCAAGCACCGCAAGCCCTTCGTTCATGGAATCGCTCACGGCCTGTAAGCGCAGCTTCTGCCGCTCGACGCGCTCGGTCTGATGCTTGATTTCGCGGCTTTGGTAGGCGATTTTTGAAATGAACGGCTGTAATTCCTCATACGGTGAGCATTGCTTGTCAATTTCGGTAAACGAGATCTGCTCGATGGGCGCGACAATGTTTTCGGTCAGCCGCTTGGCAATGACGGCGGTCAACAGATAAATGAGCACGCACATGAACACAAGCACCACCGAAAACTCGTTCATCAACGTGAAAATGTCGAGCGTGTTGCAGGAAACGATGAGAATACTGCCATCGGAAAGCTTTTTGGCATAGCGGTAGTTCTTGCCGAAAAAGCCGGGAGAATAGGCCTCATCTTCGCCGCTTCCGTCGGAAAGCGCGTTGGCTACCTCCGGCCGTGTCAAAAGCGAATGCCCGTCGGAGGCGATTTTGCCGGTCGGATCGGCATCGTATAAAAGCGAGCCGTCGGACGATAGAATCACATAGCTTTTGCCGTCGGAAAACGCTGGAAGCTCTGCCGGAAGAACGCCATCTTTTTGCAGACCGCTGTCGGCAAAACGCGCAAGCAGCGACGCTTGCTCACGGATCTCCGCTTCCACGCGCAGATTAAACACATAGTACCCGGTCGAAAATACCAAAATCGCCGATATCACAAGCGCAAACAGCGATACAAACCGCATACTTTTATAGATTTTCTGAAACATCCGATACCCGGCCTCCCTTATCGCCGTAAAACCGGCAGCGGTCTGTTATATGGCCGCCTTGTAGCCGACATTCCGCACGGTGACAATGTATTCGCCGGCACTGCCCAATTTCTGCCGAAGCGTGCGGATATGCACATCCACCGTCCGCGTTTCGCCTTCAAAATCGGTGCCCCAGACCTCGTTCATCAGCTTGTCGCGTGAAAGCACAATGCCTTTGTTGGAAACTAAATAGTATAACAGTTCAAATTCCTTGAAGGTGAGCGCGACCGGCGTGCCGGCAACCGTTACCGTGCGGCTGCCGGTGTCGATTTCCACGTCTTTGTATTGCAAAGACGCTTTTTGGTTCGCGTCGGGAGCGGAGGTGCGGCGCAAAACCGCATTGATGCGGGAAACAAGCTCCAATACGTCAAAGGGCTTTGTGATGTAATCGTCCGCACCGCCGTCAAGACCTTTGATCTTGTCGAGACGGCCGCCCTTGGCCGTTAAAAGGATCACCGGAACGGATTTTGTTTCGTTTCGGGAACGCAGCTCGTGAAGCACCTGCATTCCATCCCGGTCGGGCAGCATGATATCCAATAAAACAAGCGACGGCAGACTGCCGGAAAGAGCCGTCATGAAATCACTTGCATTTTCAAATCCGCGCACGTCAAAGCCGGATGAGCGAAGTGTGTATTCCAAAAGCTCGCGAATGCTGCTGTCGTCCTCAACGCAATAGATTTTTCGCATACGGATACCTCCTAAAATAGCTTACACAAATATTGTATCAGATTTTGGCCGATTTGCAAGAGTTAAACGTGATATTTTTTTGCATATTCGTTGTATTTGGTTTCAAACTGCTCATTTTGATGGTTTTTCACCTGTGCCAAATACTTGTGCGCATCCAAGCTGTCGTCGTTTATGCGAAGCATACTCACCGCCACATTGGAGCAGTGATCCGCCACGCGTTCGCAGTTGGTGATAAGATCGGCGTAAATAAAGCCGGTCTCAATGGTGCAGCGGTTTTCCTGCAAACGCTTGATGTGGTTGCTTTTCATGATCTCACCAAGCGCATCCACCACCTGTTCAAGCGGCTCGACCGACCGTGCCGCCGCAAGGTCGTTCTGCGCAAATGCTTCGACCGTCAGATTCAAGATCTCCGTAAGCGCCTGCTTCATGGTCTGTATCTCATGAACAGCCTCGGGCGAAAAGGCTACCTTTTTGGCATGGATCTCGTCAGCCACCTCACATAAATTGACCGCATGGTCGCTGATGCGTTCAAAATCGCCGATGCTGTGTAACAGAAGCGAAACACCGTGACTGTCTTCACCGCTTAAGCTCTCGCGGCTGAGCTTGACAAGATATGTGCCGAGCATATCTTCATAGGAGTCAACCTTTTCCTCGCCGCTTCGCACCTGTGCGGCAATCTTGGCGTCATAGCTTTCCAATAAGCCGAGCGCGTCAATCAACCCGTTTTCGGCTAATACAGCCATGTCGTTTGTCACGCTTTTGGCGCGCGTGATGGCAAAAGCCGGAACTTCGAATAAACGCTCGTCGAGCGGCTTTTTCTCGGTTTGCTCGGCACCCTTTTTGTCGTCACGCACGATAAAGCATGCAAGCTTTTCAAGCTGCTTGGTGAAAGGGAGAAGCAAAAGCGTTGAAAAAATATTAAAAGCCGTATGTACCACCGCAATGCCTGCCTTGTCGATGACCTTGTTGAAAAAGGGAAAAGCAAAAATCGCATTGGCTGTATAGAACAGAACCAAAAAGACCACCGTGCCGATCACGTTGAAGCATAAATGCACCACCGCCGCACGCTTGGCGTTTTTGTTGGTGCCGACCGAGGAAAGAAGCGCCGTGACGGTGGTACCGATGTTCTGACCGAGAATGATCGGAATGGCATTGGAATAATGAATGCTGCCGGTGACCGATAAGGCCTGCAGAATACCGACCGACGCGGAGGAGCTTTGAATGATGCCGGTTAACAGCGCACCGGTCAAAACACCGAGAACCGGGTTGTTGAACAGCAGCAAAATGTTGCGGAATTCCGGCACGTCGGCAAGCGGCTTGACGGCGGCAGACATATAATCCATGCCGACAATCAACACCGTAAAGCCGAGACAGGCGGCACCGATGTCCTTTTTGCCGGTTTTGCCGTAAAACATATATAAAAGGATGCCGATGAATGCCAAAACGAACGAAAAACAGGACGGCTTCAGAAAGCGCATGATAAGACTGTCGCTCTGAATGCCGGTCAAGCTGATCAGCCACGCCGTCACCGTCGTGCCGATGTTGGCACCCATGATGACGCTGATGGATTGCGACAGCTTCATAATGCCGGAATTGACAAAACCGACTACCATGACCGTGGTTGCCGAGGAGCTTTGAATGATTGCCGTGACACCGGCGCCGAGCAGAACGCCGCCAAGCTTGCTTGAGGTCAATCGCTCCAGAATTCCCTTAAGCTTGCTTCCACCTTGCTTTTCCAAGCTGTCGCCCATGACCGTCATGCCGAAAAGGAACAGCGCAAGACCGCCGAACAGCGTGATGACCGAAAAGATATCCATGATGTCCTCCGTGTGAATTTTCGCCGTATTTTACAGATTTTACAATGTAATGGTACGGGTACTATGTAAAATTCAAAAGCGGACGTATGTAAATTCGAGGTAAAGCAGCACGCTTGAAGCACTTTTTGTGTAAAATGCTGTTCAGGCTTTGTATTTTGAAGTAAAAAAGCGGGCGTTTTCAGCATTACCTGCAAAAAATCCGGAAGAAAAAGGTTAAAATTAAGAAAGATGTCGTAAAATTACAGATTTTTTATATAGATGTCAGCTTTTTGTATTCCAAATCAAATAAAGATAATGTATAATATTTTTGACGAAAACTACACATTGAAAAGGAGTTGTATCAAAAAAAACAAAGCGTTTCGTCGTTATGCTTTTGGTTTTGTGTCTCACGGTTACCTGCTTGCCGGTTGGCGCATTCGAGTTTGAAATGCCCGAAACGGCAGGAGAGATGCCCGAGACGGCTTCGGCTTCGTCTGCATTGAATGCCGATATTGACATTCCAACGGAGGATGAGACTCTTGGAACACTCGTCTGGTATAACAATTTTGATGAGACAGACGCCGCTTCCGCCACCTATTCTGTCGGCGCGTATACAGCCGGCGTCTATACGTCTACATTGGAGATTGCCGACAATCCGGACGCCGAAAAGACCGGCAAGGCACTGAAAATTACCCAAACCGCTGCACACGGCGGTTATCAGGTAACCTTTACCGATAAGCTTGCCACGCCCGGCGTTTATACCCTCCTTGTCGATATCTATGTTCCGGAGGACGGCACGGCTTCGGGCTTTTGGACGCACTTTGTTGCCGACAGATACAACGGCACATCGACCGACCCGAATGAGTGGAACGGCGGCGCGTATGTCAAGGGCACCGGCGCATGGTATACCTATCAGGAGACCTTCACGCTTCCGGGCAACAACTTGACCGAGGAATCCCTCAAGGCCTACACGCAGTATATACTGCATAAAGACTCCTCAAATCAGGTTTATTACATTGATAATGTAAGAATCTACTGCAACGCCTATAAGAGTGCCGCACGTCCTGCCGCATACGACAAGACCTACGGTCAGCTCGTTTACTTCGAAAACTTCGCACCGGACAACGATTTTGAGAACTTAGCAAATATCACACTTGCTTCGTATCTCTCTACGCCGTACAGTACTTATCAAAGCTACTATGCCGTGAAAAACGGCGATGCAAATGACCGCGCTGCCGGGAAACTGCATTCGCATGGCTTTGAAGTGTCGTATAACAGCGATGATGACGGATTCAAGTATACAAACGAAGATAAAACCGCTATGTCCGGAACAGTGACTGTCTTTGCCGATATTTACAGCCCGAAAGACTGCATATTGTTGTCTTCCAAGAACACGCAAAGCTCCGGTTGGAGCGCTTGGTCTGCCGGTGTGTATACGAATTGGCAGGGTAAAAAGGTTACGGCAAACCAATGGAACAAGATTTTCTTCGATTCGTTCACCCTTCAAAGTGATGACAGCTGCTTCGGAGCAATGGGAAACGATTACAGCACTTCTGACAGTATGTATGCCCGCGCCATCGGCGTTTATCTCCAGCCGGACAACGCCTTTTGGCTTACCTCGGATGAATCCGGCGCAGACCGCACCTTTACGGTAATCCCGGGCGAAACCTATACCTTCCCGGCGGAATTCAACGGCAAAGCCGTTTCCAAATGGGCAGTCGGCGCAAACCTCTATGCCGCCGGTGAAACGGTTGAAAAGAGCGCGATTGCCGCAAAGACGGCTTATCCGTTCGAATATCCCGAAACCTATGATGAAACCTACGGCCAGTTGGTTTTCTATTCGGGCTTCCATCTTTCGGACGCACCGTTTGTGAATGAAATCGAAGAGCTTTCTCCGATTAAAGGCCTCGCCGTTATGCAAAACACCTATAACGGCATTGCTGTTGTCGGCGGCCGCACAGCGTTCTCCGCAAAGGGCGGCGCGTTCGGTAACGGCGGCTATGCCGGAATCGGCATTACATCAAGCGACGGACAATTGTGGAAATATGAAGACGGAACGGTCGTGACAGGACGCGTTGTTGCCTTTACGGATTATTACTATGATATTGCCGAATCGGAAGATTTCAATAAAAAAGACAGTTTGTTTGTCCGTTATACGCCGAGCGATGACAGTATGTACGCTTTATCGGAAGCCAAAAAATCCGAATGGCTGACCACAAGAACGCCTGAATCGTACATTACTGCCGGCGACGGCGGTGCCTATGAACGGTTTAACAGAAAGACCGGCTTATCCAGCTTTACGATCGGCCGTTCGGGCAATGCGGATAAGCTGCATTTCGACAATATCAAGGTCTATGTCAAGCCGAACAACGCCCTTTGGCTTGTCGATGCCGAAGGCGGCAACCGCACGTTTGAAGTGGTATCAGCCGAGACCTATACCTTCCCGGCAGCCTTCAACGGCGTAAATGTCCGCACTTGGAAAAACGGCGACACGACCTATAAGGCCGGTGAAGCCGTCGCTCTTGCTGCTGTTGCCGGAAAAACCTGGACGGTTTCAGCTACTACTGACGTAGCGTTTGCCGATACCGTTTCCGTGCGCACCTCCGGCACACCCGGCATCCGCTTCAAAGCAACGCTTGACCTTGCCACCCGCGCGGACGAAAACTTTACCGAAGTCGGCTTTATGGCAACGCGCGATACCTATTATAAGAGTGCTTTCGACGCTTCGGCCGACAGCTTTACCTTGGCCAATGCCAACGCCGAAAATGCAAAGCTTTGCACCGTCGTTCGCAAGAGCGGCAGCGATTTGAACCGCTATCTCACGGAAAATGACGGAGAATTAGCCTTCAATGCCCTTGTGGTCGGCGTTCCGGAAAAGGCGGCTTACCTGACCGAAAACCTGCACCTTCGTGCCTTTGTCGTTTGCGGCGGCGTAACTTATTACAGTGCCGTCAAGACCGACAGCGTCTACGGTGCCGTTAAGAGAGTCAGTGCCGATCCGAATTACGAAAACGACCCGTATATCCAGAGAATCATCGAGCTTTGCGAAACAACAAACGGTTAACACGGAAAAGAGGAATGCTCATGAAAAGATATGTTTCACCTGAAATCGAATGCGAGACCGTTCTTCCCGATGTTCTGTTGGCAAGCGATTTAGAAATCGATATCAGCGGTCAGTATGAGGACGAGGGCGAATAACCCGTTCTCCTTACAATTTGCTCTCCTTTTTCGACCCGGCTGCCGGTTTTCCGGTGGCCGGGTCTTTTTTGTGCATATAAATATTAAAAAGCAGACAAGCGTAAAAGCCTGTCTGCTTTCAAGTTTCAAAGCCGTATACGTGTTCTGTTACAGAAGCGGTATGCCGTGTTCCTCGCACGCCTTGACGGTCTGCTCGTCCCAAATGCTCGACTGCACCTCGCCGATGTGCGCACAGCCCATCATGAGCATACACAACCGCGATTGGCCGATACCGCCGCCGATGGTGAGAGGCAATTCATCCGCAAGCAGCATTTTATGGAACGGAAGCTTGCTGCGTTCTTCGCACCCGGCGAGCTTTAACTGACGCGCAAGCGATTCGGCATCCACGCGAATGCCCATGGAGGAAACCTCAAACGCACGCTCTAACACTTCGTTCCAGAACAGAATATCGCAGTTGAGATCCCAGTCGTCGTAGTCGGGGGCACGGCCGTCATGGGGCTTGCCGCTCTTGAGCGGAGCGCCGATCTTCATCAGGAAGGTGGTGCCGTGCTCCTTCACAAAGGCGTTCTCGCGCTCCTTCGGGGTCAGGTCCGGGTACTGGTCCTCCA
>URCT01000069.1 GCA_900546385.1 uncultured Eubacteriales bacterium
CTTTCCTTTCGGAAAGTTTGTCCCTGCCGGGACGGCACGCTACGCGTGTAACAGGCTTGCTTCGCAAGCACTTGCCTTTCAGGCAAGTAAAAAACGGGACTTTTCGCATAACGAAAAGTCCCGTAATATATGCCCCAAACAGCCAAATTCAAGCTTAGCGCGCCATAATTTTGGCTACGTCGTACATCTTTTGCATACCTTCGTGCAGTTCCTTTGCTTCGGCAAGCATCTTATCACGTGCCGACGGCTCAAGAGCGGCAATCTCCTCTTCAGTCGCCTTGCCTTTGACAATGCGGTCAAGCTCGAACGCATATTCCATTTCCACTTCGCAGATTTTAGCCTTGTTGTAGCAGACAACCAAATTGTATTTGCCGTCTAATAACAAATCCACTGCTCTGTCACCCATCATGGTCGCAACCACACGATCCATACAGGTCGGCGAGCCGCCGCGCTGTACGTGCGCAAGACGTGCAAAACGCGTTTCGATACCGGTAGAAGCTTCAATTTCCGTTGCAAGCTCTTCCGTGTGTGTAGCACCCAAGCCCTCGGAGGCAATCACGATAAAGTTTCTCTTGCCTTCCTTGGAAAGCTGGCTGATACGGTTGATCAAATCTGCTCTGTCAAACGGAATCTCACGGATGGCAATTCCCACAGCACCGACCGCAATGCCGCAATCAAGCGCAATGTAACCGGCATTTCTGCCCATAACCTCAACAACGTTGCATCTTGCATGGCTTTCGCAGGTATCGCGCAGACGGTCTACCATTTCGATAACCGTGTTCTTGGCCGTATCGTAACCGATGGTATATTCGGTTGCCGAAATATCGTCATCGATCGTGCCGGGAATGCCGATGCACGGAATGCCTACACGGGACAAATCGGTCGCACCACGGAATGTGCCGTCGCCGCCGATGGTGACGATGCCGTCAATGCCGTTCTTGCGGCAGTTTTCGGCAGCAAGAGCCACACCTTCGGGCGTCTTGAACTTGTCACAGCGATCCGAATATAACATCGTGCCGCCGTGATTGATGATATTGGAAACATCGCGCGGCGTGAGAAGCTTCATGTCGTTTTCGAGAAGACCTTTATAGCCGCAGTAAATACCCATTACCTCAATGCCCTTATACGAAGCACTACGCACAACCGCACGAATGGCGGCATTCATGCCGGGCGCGTCGCCGCCGGAGGTCAATACACCGATTCTCTTAAATGTCTTTGTCATAAGTTTCATTTCCTTTCTATTGCAGCACAGCTCGAAATGTTAAATCATTAACAAACCGTGCAAGTGTCATCATTCATAATCACCGTATATTATACGCAAACCGTCCGATGTTTGGGTTACAAATTGATTTCGAACCATCCTGTTTTTTGTAAACACGCGGTAAAATATGCTTTTACCGGCAAAAATCAGACAGAACCGCCTGCAATCAGCGCGTGTAACTCGTCCTCACCGATGATCGGCACACCGAGCTTTTCGGCTTTGGCAAGCTTGCTTCCGGCATCACTGCCGCAGAGAAGATAGCTCGTTTTGGCAGAAACCGACGACGAGACCTTGCCGCCGTTGGCGGTGATGAGAGCCGCCGCTTCGTCGCGCTTCATGCCGGCAAGCGTGCCGGTGATGACGAAGGTCAGTCCCGCAAGGCTGTCGCCGCTTTTCTCGCGTTTGACGGCCGTATCCACGCCGGCCTCTTTCAGACGGCTGCACAAATGCACAGAACCCGGGCGGCTGAAATAGTCGCCGATGCTTTCGGCAATCACGCTTCCGACATCCGGAATTTCGGTCAATGCTGCTGTATCGGAAGCCGCCGCCATCAATACGTCAAGCGTTTCGAACCGATCGGCGATGGCCGCCGCCGTCTGCTTGCCGACATGACGGATGCCGAGCGCATATAACAGTCTTGCAAGGCCGCGCGTTTTGGAAGCTTCAATGCCGGAAAGCAGGTTTTCCGCCGATTTTTTGCCCATGCGGTCTAAACCTATCAACTGTTCTTCGGTCAAGGCATACAGATCCGCCGCGCTGTGAACCAAGCCCTGTTCGATGAACTGAGCAATCTGCGCTTCGCCGCAGCCGTCGATATCCATCGCGTCACGCGAAACAAAATGCTCGAGCGAACGGGCAAGCTGTGCCGGACATTCCGCGTTGACACAACGGTAAGCCGCTTCTCCTTCCTCGCGCACGACCGCTTCGCCGCAGCTCGGGCAGATTTCCGGCATGACGAACGGCACGCACGCGTCGGTTCTGTCCTCAAGCGAAACTTTTTCTACTTCGGGAATGATGTCTCCGGCTTTATGGACAAACACATAGTCCCCGGCTCGTATGTCTTTTCCGGCGATATAGTCGGCATTATGGAGCGTGGCGCGGCTGACCGTGCTTCCGGCAAGATTGACCGGCTCCAGCACGGCAAACGGCGTGAGCACGCCGGTGCGGCCGACCGCCACCTCGATGCTAAGCAGCTTGGTCTTTTTTTCATCCGGCGGATACTTGAAAGCGGCCGCCCATTTGGGTGCGTGCGGCAGCTCACCGACCTTTTCGCGGTCGGCAAAGCTGTCGAGCTTTACCACGGCACCGTCGATATCAAAGGAAAGCGACGCGCGTTCTGCGCCGAAGCGTTCAATTTCAGCGTTGATTTTGTCAAAATCCGTAAACGTGCGGTAGGACGGCGAAACCGAAAAGCCTTGCTTTTTTAAGTAATCCAAGCTTTCGGCATGAGAGGAAAACGCCGGTGTGCCCTCGGCGGATTGGATATTGAATACGAAGATGGCAAGCCCGCGCGATGCGGCAATGCGGCTGTCAAGCTGTCGGACAGAGCCGGCCGCCGCATTTCGCGGATTGGCAAACGGCGTTTCACCGTTCTCGTCGCGCTTGCGGTTGAGGGCTGCAAAAGCGCTTTTGGGCATATAGACCTCGCCGCGCACGCACAGATACGGGATCTTTTCGGTAAGCGTCAGCGGAATGCCGCGCACGGTACGAAGATTATGCGTGATGTCCTCGCCGACCGTACCGTCGCCTCGCGTGGCACCGCGCACAAACACGCCGTCGCGGTATTCAAGCGACACGGACAGGCCGTCGATTTTATATTCGACCGCATAGGCGGCGCGATACCCGAGTGTTTCATCGGTCTTTTGCAGATATGCATCTAACTCTTCGAAGGAAAACACGTCGTTCAAGCTCTTTAGCGGCACGGCGTGCGTCACTTTTTCAAACTTTTCCGCCACGTAGCCGCCCACGCGAAGCGACGGCGAATCCGGCTTTTTCAGTGCCGGAAAGGCCGCTTCGAGTTCGTTTAGGCGGACAAGAAGCTTATCGAAATCGGCGTCGGATATTTCTGGTGCGTCGTCAAGATAGTATTTTTCGCGGTGATAGAGAATCTGCTCACTGAGCGTTTTTATCTCTTTTTCTGCCTGTTCTGCGGTGAGGTTTTCCATCGGCATGGCATTCATTATTCTCATGTCCTTTCTGCGGACGTATTTCCTTTTGATTATAGCATTTCCGAAGAAAGATGTCAATACTCGACAACACCCGAAATTTTATCGAAGCACTTGAAAAACCGTCGGTCTTGTGTTATACTGTCATCGTTAAAAGGAGCTTTTACGATGATTGAATTTACCTGTACCTGTGAACGCGGCCTGCACCGTGCGCCGTTTGAAAAAGCGGAAATCTCGTGCGGCGCGCTGGAAAAGCTGCCGGAGATTTTGCACGACTACCGCAAAATTTACGTCGTTTGCGACCAAAATACCTTTGCCGTCTGCGGCAAACGTGTCTGCGAGCTTTTGCGGCAGAGCGGACAGCTTTCCCATTTCTATATTCTGGACGGCGAAACGGTTTTGCCGAACGCCGAAGCCTTAGGAAAAATTCTGCTGCACGCGCACGACCCGAACGCCAAAAGCAACATTTTTGCCTATTCGCCGCTGCCGGACCTGATTCTTGCGGTCGGCTCCGGAACGATCAACGACTGCTGTCGGCTGGTTTCCTATCGATTGGGACTGCCGTATGCCGTCTGCGCCACCGCGCCGTCGATGGATGGGTATGTTTCGGCCGGTTCGCCGATCTTGCACGACGGCACCAAATCCACCGTGCAGGCGACTACGCCGAAATATCTGATTGCCGACCTCGATATTGTCAAAGACGCGCCGCGCGATATGTTATTTGCCGGGCTCGGCGATATGTTCGGCAAATACACGGGGCTGCTCGACTGGGAGCTGGCACGCGATTACACCGGCGAATACTATTGTGAAAAAATCGCCGCGGACGTGCTTGCGGCCACAAACGCCTGCTTGGAAAACGGAAACACGATCGAAGCGCGCGATGCCGGCTGTATCGAAAACATCATGCACGGCTTTCTTGTGACGGGTCTTGGCATGGCGTATACCGGCAATTCCCGTCCGGCCTCCGGTTCAGAGCATATTATCGCGCACGCATGGGAGCTTGCGGACGTGGAACAAGGCAAAAAACCGCATCTGCACGGCCTTGAAGTCTGCGAAGCCACGCGGCTTGTAGCCATTCTTTACGAAAAAGCGGCGAACGAATGCGGTGACGAACACCTGAAAAAGTTAGCCGACCGATACAAGCCGTACTTCGAAAAAGTCGAACGCTTCTGCATCGACCACCGTGTGCCGCCTGTCGTTACCGACCGCGAAACCGTTCTTTCGGGCATGAAGCGTGCGTTAACCTTGCGCGACCGATACACGATTCTCTTCTATCTGCGTGACCGCGGTCTTTACGAAGACTATTGCACATACGCCTGCGACACGCTTTTGAGCCGACTGTAAAACCGGCCTTTGGCGCGCAACAAGCGGCAGACACACTCTTTTTGGCTCTTGATCGGGCAGATTTTCTCAAAAAAGCGAGGAAAACGCACAAATTCCTGCAAAAAACTGTTGCTTTTTTGTAAAAAGAGTGCTATAATACAGAATGTAGTTTTGCGGCATGACCGCAAACATCGATTTTTTACATATTTTGGAGGACATTATGGCACAATTATCCGGAACTCAGAAAAAACAGCAGAAGACCTTTGTGGTTCTGCTTGTTGCAATCGTTGTGGTTCTTGCCGCTATTGCCTACATTGCATACGGCGAACTCACCGCACATTCTTCGTTATTCGAAGATCAGAAATTTGCCGAAGCAATCGCCAAGGATCTCGGCAAAGCCCCGGCTTTCTTAAAGGAAAGCGACCTTGCAGGCGTTAAGTATCTCGGCGTTTCCTATGACGGCAGCGAAACCGTTACCGTTGCAACGGGTGACGACAAATTTGTTGACACTTACAACGAATACGTCGCAAAAGCCGAAGCCGGCGAAGACGTTTCTTCCTACGACTTCACAAAGCTTGTCAAAACCACGACATACACCTTCAAGAGCGAAGAAGCACCGGTAATCGACGATCTTAAGCTTTTCACCGGCGTTCGCAACATTGATATTGCCGGTATTCACGTAACCGATTCTTCGGTTTTCGCAGGCATGACCGGCTTTGAAACCGCTTCGTTCATGAGCTGCGGCTTGACGGAGGTTGCCGGTTTTGCCGGTATCGATACCGAAAAGTTAGTCAAGCTCACGCTCACCGGCAACAATATTGAAGACTGGTCGCCGCTTGACGCTGTTGCGGATAAAGTCATCGTTTCGTCGGGCTATACCTTCACACCGAGCGAAGACGGCACCGTCGACTTCAACAACATGACCTACACGGAAACCACGCTGACCGAGCACTACGCCAAGAAAGCTCAAGAAGAAGCAAACGCTGCCGACAACACGGATGAAACCGACGCAAACACCGATACAGCCGATAATGCGGACGCACCGGCAGACAACGCAGAGGATGCAGCCGACAACGCTGACGACACGGCAGATAACACGGATGTTCCGGCAGACGACGCTGCCGATGAAGACACAGCCGGCTGATTCGGCGGACATAGAACAACCGGAACCAAAAACAGTGCTGTGAATGCAGCCAAAACACCGGGATGTACCGAAAGCGGCATATCCCGGTGTTTTTTATGTATACGAAAAAGCGGCGGTGTAAAGAAAGCTCTTTATACCGCCGCTTTTGTTATTCCTTCGTATTATCGGCTTTCTTTTTGGCATTCGGTGCTTTTTTCGCCTGAGCCGCGCCTTTTTTTACTGTTTTTTTGCTTGTTTTCGCTTTCTCCGGCTGCGCGGCCGCGTCGCTCTTTTCAAGTGCTTCGGTATAGAATGCGCCCGACAGCATTTTCTTCAAATACTGCCCGGTATACGACGCTTCGCATTCGGCCACCTCTTCGGGCGTTCCGGTCACGACCACGCTGCCGCCGCCGTCGCCGCCCTCCGGGCCAAGGTCGATAAGATAGTCGGCGGTCTTTATCATATCGAGGTTATGCTCGATGACAACCACGCTGTTTCCGGCGTCCACAAGGCGCATCAACACCTCGATGAGCTTTTCGACATCGGCGGTATGCAGACCGGTGGTCGGCTCGTCGAGAATGTACATGGTCTTGCCGGTACCGATTTTGGAAAGCTCGGCGGCAAGCTTAACGCGCTGTGCTTCGCCGCCCGAAAGCGTGGTGGAGGATTGGCCGATCTTGATATAGCCGAGCCCCACGTCCTGCAGGGTCTTTAAGCGGCGATAGAGCTTAGGCAGATTGGCAAAGAACTCACAGCCCTCGTCCACCGTCATTTCCAGCACATCCGAAATGCTCTTGCCCTTGTATTTGACCTCCAACGTTTCACGGTTATAGCGTTTTCCATGGCAGGTATCGCAGGTCACGTACACATCCGGTAAGAAGTGCATTTCGATCTTCAGCGTTCCGTCGCCCTGGCAAGCCTCACAGCGACCGCCTTTGAGGTTGAAGGAAAAGCGGTCTTGCTTAAAGCCGCGGATCTGGGCATCTTGGGTGGAGGCAAACAGCGCACGGATATCGGTAAACAGTCCGGTATAGGTGGCCGGATTGGAACGCGGCGTGCGTCCGATCGGCGATTGGTCGATGCTTATGACCTTGTCTAACTGTCCGATTCCCTCCAAACGGTCATATTTGCCCGGCAGTGCATACGAGCCGTTCAACTCTCTTGACAGCGCCGGAAGCACGATGCCGTTGATGAGCGAGCTTTTGCCCGACCCCGAAACGCCGGTGATACAGGTAAACACGCCGAGCGGAATTTTGACATCGATATGCTTTAAGTTATGCTCCGCCGCGCCGTAAACCTCCAAATACCGGCCGCCGCAGTCGCGTCTGGTTGCGGGAACGGCGATACGCCGTCTGCCTGACAGAAAATCGCCGGTGGCTGTGCCTTTTTTCTTCATGATCTCTTCGGGCGTACCGCAGGCAACCACGTTTCCGCCGTGAATGCCGGCGCCCGGCCCGATATCGACGATATAATCCGAGGAAAGCATGGTTTCTTCGTCGTGTTCGACCACGATGAGCGTATTGCCGAGGTCACGCAGTTTTTTCAAGGTTTCGATGAGCTTGGTGTTGTCGCGCTGATGAAGCCCGATACTCGGTTCATCGAGGATATACAACACGCCCATCAGCGACGAGCCGATCTGCGTGGCAAGGCGGATGCGCTGGCTCTCGCCGCCCGAAAGCGTACCGGCACGCCGGGCAAGCGTGAGATATTCAAGGCCGACGCTGCAAAGAAAACCGAGGCGTTCGCGGATCTCCTTTAAGATATCCTTGGCGATGACGGCGTTTTGGTGGTCAAGCGTGAGGTTTTGGAAGAAATCGAGCGATTTTTTCACGGCAAGCTCGCACACCTCGGCGATATTTAAGCCGCCGACCGTGACGGCCAGTGTTTCCTTTTTCAAACGCTTGCCGTGGCAGGACGGGCATTCGACGGTTTCCATGAACTGCTCGTAATATTCGCGCTGATCCGGCGAATTTTCGCACATTTCGTACCGCCGCTTGATATCCGAAATGATTCCAGCAAAATTGAGCGCATAGCCGCGGTAGGAATACTTGATTTTTTCGCCGTTGCCATAGTACAGCATATGAAGCGCTTTGTCGCTCATTTTGTTTAACGGCGTGTGGATATCATAGCCGAACGGCGCAAGGGCTTCGTTGATGCCGCTGCCGCTCCACGAATCGGAGGAGATCGACTTAAAGCCGTTGCACACGCACGCGCCCATGGCAAGCGACAGGCTCTTATCCGGGAACAGCTTGTCCGGCGAAAACTCGAATTTTTCGCCAAGGCCGCCGCATTCGGCACACGCGCCGAACGGGCTGTTGAACGAGAACATACGCGGCTCAAGCTCACCGAGGCTGACGCCATGCTCGGTGCAGGCAAAATTCTGCGAAAACAGCCGCTCTTTTTTGCCGTCGATCTCGCCGTCGTGTAGGGCGATGATGACAAGTCCGCCGGCCGCCTTGCAGGCGTTTTCCACCGAATCGGAAAGCCGGGTGCGGATATCGCTCTTCATGACAAGGCGATCCACCACCACGTCAATGTCGTGGCGCAGATTCTTGTCCAAATCGAAGTTGTCGGTCAGATTATAGATGCCGCCGTCGACGCGCACACGAACATAGCCGCTCTTTAGCAAGTCGGCAAGCAACTTTGCGTGTGTGCCCTTTTTTTGCTTGACGAGCGGTGCAAGCACATAAAATTTCGTGCCTTCGGGCAATTCCATGATTTCGTCGAGAATGCTGTCGATGGTTCGCTTAACAATCTCTTTGCCGCAGATCGGACAGTGCGGCGTGCCGCACCGGGCGTACAGAAGACGCAGATAATCGTAGATTTCCGTGACCGTTCCGACGGTGGAACGCGGATTTTTCGAGGTGGTCTTCTGGTCGATCGAAATGGCCGGTGAAAGACCTTCGATGCGGTCGACATCCGGCTTATCCAGCTGTCCCAAGAACATACGCGCGTAGGACGACAGCGACTCGACAAACCGTCTGTGTCCCTCCGCATAGATCGTATCAAAGGCAAGCGACGATTTGCCCGAACCGGAAAGTCCCGTAAACACCACCATTTTATCGCGCGGAATGGCGACATCGATGTTTTTTAAGTTGTTTTCCCGCGCACCGTACACGCGAATGTATTTATTGACCAAAGAAATCTCCCTTTCTTTTCATTTGCTTCTCATTTGCTTCCTTATGCTTTTATGTTCGATTTGCTGTCTAAAGCCTTCTTTGCCCATTCGTCGGCAAGCCGCACCAACGCGGTATCGGTGATATCGGCAAGCCGAAACGTCAATTCGCCGCTTTGGCGCGTTCCGAAAAACTCGCCCGGGCCGCGAAGCTCCAGATCCTTTTCGGCGATGACAAAACCGTTTGCGGTTTTGCAAAGCACCTCCATGCGCTTGGCAAAAGGACTGTCATTCTTTTTTTCCTTTTTCATGAGCGGCGAAAGCAATATGCAATACGCCTTATCGCTTCCGCGTCCGACGCGGCCGCGCAGCTGATGCAGCTGCGAAAGGCCGAAGCGTTCGGCGTTCTCAATAAACATGACCGTCGCATTCGGCACGTTTACACCGACCTCAATGACGGTGGTCGAAACCAACACATCGATTTTATGCGCGGCAAAATCGGTCATGATACGGTCTTTTTCGCTCGGCTTCATTTTGCCGTGGATATAGGCCACGCGCGTTTCCGCAAGCGGTGTGTTTCGGAGCGAATCTGCGTATTCGCGCGCCGAGGCAAGCTCGTCCGGCTGATTCTCCGGGTCGTCGTTTTCGGCAAGCGGACAGACGATGTACGCTTGATGGCCGCTTGCGACCTCTTCGGCGATGAATTTGTACACACGCGTGCGCATCCCTGCGCCGACGGCATAGGTTTCCACCGGCTTACGGCCTTTGGGCAGTTCGTCAATGACGCTGATATCGAGGTCGCAGTATAAGATCATGGCAAGCGTGCGCGGAATGGGTGTTGCCGACATGACCACCGTGTGCGGCTTCAAGCCCTGTGCGCTTTTATGCTCGAGCGTCGAACGCTGCAGCACGCCGAAGCGGTGCTGCTCATCCGTCACGGTAAGCGCAAGGTTATGAAACACCACGTTTTCTTCGATGAGCGCGTGCGTGCCGACCGCAAACTGTGCCGACCCGTCGGCAAGGCTTTCGAGTGCCGCACGCTTTTCCGCCGCCTTCATGCCGCCGACAAGCAGCACGGTTTTGATGCCGAATGCCGCAAGCAAGCCGCTTAATTCTTCGTAATGCTGCCGCGCCAAAATGCCGGTCGGCGCCATGAGTGCCGCTTGGGCGCCGCTCTGCACGGCCGCATATACAGCCGCCGCCGCGACCACGGTTTTGCCGCAGCCGACATCGCCTTGGATCAGCCGTCTTGCCGGACGCGTATAGGCGGCGTTTGCCTTGCCCTGCACCTGCTTTTCCTCTTCGGGTGAAGCGACAGCGGTCATATCCTTTAAGATATCCTGTATCGCAAGCTTTTGCGCGTGTGTAAGCGTAAACGGCAGTTTTGCGGTAAACGCGCGCATATCCGGATAATGGAGCCGCATGGCCTTTCCGGCGCGCGCCTTTTGTCCGAGAAGCGAGGTATGGAGCTTGAACGTATACATTTCCTCAAAGGCAAACCGGCGGCGTGCTTGGTCGAGCGTTTCCGGATCCTTCGGAAAATGTAACGAGCAAAGTGCTTCATACCGGTGCGGAAACCCGGTTTGCCGCAACAGCTCCTCGTCGAGCGTTTCGGCAATATCCGCCCCGTATGCTTCGAGCGTCTGCCGGATGCAGCCGGAGAGGATTTTCTGCGTTAGTCCGGCCGTCAACGGATAGATCGGCACAAACGGCGGCAAGTCGGCCGCTTCGGAACACGGCTCGAATTCCGGCGAAGCAAGCGACAAGCCGCGCGGCGAACGCATGAGCGTGCCGTAAAACCGGAATTTTGCGCCGACCCGAAAGGTATCCTTCAAAAACGGTCGGTTAAAAAACGAAACGCGCACCGTTCCGGTATCGTCCGCAGCGGCAAAATGCTGCACCGACAGCGGACGCCCTGCCTTGCTCTTTAGGCGCGCATTCGTAAGCGGCGTTGTGACGGTCAGCAAAAACGAAGCGGTTTCGCCGTCCACCGTCTCAAAAACCTCTTTGACGTTGCCGCGGTTTTCATACGCACGCGGATAGTATTGCAGCAAATCCTCCAAGGAGTGTACGCCGACATCGGCAAACAGCTTTTCCCGTGCGGTGCTGACGCCCTTTAACACCGTGACCGGCGTTTGGCTCAAGTCCTGCGGCATACACGTTCCCTCCTTAAAGCAGCTTCTTGTTTTCGAACACTTGTACTATATATTATACTCACGTTCGCGGCATATTTTTGTACAAATTGTAAATTGTGCGGTAAGTTCACACAGTTTTCATATTGTAAAGGTATGATTAGAATGCTATCCGTTAAAATCAATAAAATGGATGATTATGAAAGGATTTTTCACTATGAAAACAAAAAGAACCGTTGCCATGCTTCTTGCGGCTGCTATGGCTGCCGCTTCTCTTGCCGCCTGCAACAAAAATCCGATCGGCGACACACAAATCGGTGATTCCGAAAACAAGCCCGGCGATACCAAAACTCCGTCTGCCGAAGGCGGTTTGACGCTTGAAGAGATCTCTAAGCAGATTGAAGCCAAGGTCGGCAAACAGGACGTGGATTCCAAGGTCGTTATGACGCTCGACGGCTATGATGTCACCTATTCCGAATTCCGTTACTATTATATCAACTATGTCAAGCAGTTTGCCAACTATTACGGTGCCGATTACAACACCAACGATGAATATAAGGCCGATTTCGACAAATATGTCAATGAAGCACTGAAAATGAACGGTCTTGTCGCAAATACCGCCAAAGAATACGGCCTTGCACTCACGCAAGAAGAATTCGACAACAACGTTCTCGCCACCTATGACAAGATCACGGAACAGTTCAAGAGCGATGATTCCGATGACAATTCGGAAGCTGTGCGCGTTTTGGATGAAACGTATGGCATCACGCCGTACTATATGATCATGAACGAATCCATCTACAACCTCTACAACAAGATTTACGAGGCGTTCTACGGTGTCGGCGGCACGAAATTCGAAGACATCAAAAAGCAGACGCTCGATTATTACAATGAAAACGGCTATATGCGTGCTAAACACGTTTTGATCAAGTTCCCGACCAATGACGACGGTTCGGAAGTGACCGAAGAACAAAAAGCCGAAGCCAAAAAGAAGGCCGAGGAAGTCCTCGAAAAGGCCAAGAACGGCGAAGATTTCGATAAGCTCATCGAAGAATACAACGAAGATCCCGGCATGAGCACCTACACCGCCGGCTACTACTTCGGCGAAGGTGAAATGGTCGAACCGTTTGAAAACGCCACCAAGGCTCTTGAAGAAAACGGTATCAGCGAACTCGTGGAGACAACCTACGGCTATCATATCATCAAGCGTCTGCCGCTCAATGATGAAGATATTGTCAGCGCCGACAAATTCTCCGAGCTTGCCTATGCCGACCTCGACAATTTCTTTACCGACAAGATTGCTTCCACCGAGTTTGTCAAGAAGGACGATTTTGACGAAGCCGTCAAGCCGGTCCTCGACGAAGGCGAAACCTATCTTGCCGACCTTCTTCTCCAACAGCAGGCCGCAGGTTCCGACACCGGCGATGAAACCGATGCCGAATAAGTGCCGGTTCAATCAATCAAAAAACAGAAAGAATCAACAAATACGTTATGACGAATTGTGCCAACCCGTTTTTGAAGAAAAACGATATGCTTGAATTAGCCGTCACCGGCACCGACCGGAACGGAAACGGCGTTGCACACGCACCGAACGGGATGACGGTTTTTATCCGCAACACCTGTGCGGGCGATGTGGTAAATGCCAAGATTATCAAGGTTTTGAAGCACTATGCCGTCGCCATACCCGAAGAGATTTTACAGCCGTCGGCGGATCGTTCCGTCGGCGGCTGTGCCGTGTCGGGCAAATGCGGCGGCTGTGTGTTCGGTCATATGACCTATGAGGCCGAGTGCCGCTACAAGGCGCAGAGCACCGAGGATGCGTTTTCTCACATCGGCGGATTATCCTTAAAACTCGATGCGTTCCATCCCTCGCCGAAGGTCGAAAAATACCGCAACAAAGCCATTTATCCGGTTGCCGCGGACGCCGACGGTTCGCCGGTTTCCGGGTTTTATGCGGAGGTTTCGCACCGCATTGTACCGCACAAAACGTGTGAGATCGCTCATCCGCTGTTTCCCGAAATCCGTGATGCGGTTCTGCTTTTTGCCAAGGACAACCGCATTCCGCCGTATGACGAAACATCGCGTAAAGGCGTTTTACGCAGCATTTATATGCGTTCGGCCGCGTCGGACGAAATCGTGTTGACGCTGGTTTTAGCCGATACACACTTCGGCAGTGCCAAAGACGAAGCGGCGTTCGTTTCGTATATCACCGAGAGGTTTGCGAATATTTCGTCGGTTCTCATCAACACGAACACCAAGCCCTCCAATGCCGTGCTCGGCGAAAGCTGGCGCGTGCTTTCCGGCGACGGGTATCTGCACGACGTACTGTGCGGCCGAAAATTCCGGGTGTCTCCTGCCTCGTTCTGGCAGGTCAACCACGACGGTGCGGAGCTGTTATACGGCATTGCCGCACGTTTTGCCGCGCTGAAGCCGGGTGAAAGACTGCTCGATTTATACTGCGGCACCGGTTCGGTGGGATTGTCGATGGCAAAGCCGGATACCAAGCTATACGGCGTGGAAATCGTTGCCGACGCGGTGAAGGATGCTTCTTTCAACGCGAAGGAAAACGGCATCGACGCAAGCTTTCTCTGCCTGGACGCGGCGCACGCTTTGGACGATGAACGCTTAAAAGAAATCCGGCCGCAGGTCATCACGGTCGATCCGCCGCGCAAGGGCTGCGGCATTGATGCCGTGCGCAAAATCGCCGCTCTCGGCGCCGAACGGATCGTGTACATTTCCTGCGACCCGGCAACGTTAGCAAGAGATCTTGCCGAGTTTGAAACGTGCGGCTATCAGACGGTGAGTGCAGAGGGCGTTGATATGTTTCCGCGGACAGGACATGTGGAGACGGTTGTCTTGCTTTCCAAGGGTGAGGTCGACTCGAAAAAGATTCGGGTTG
>URCT01000070.1 GCA_900546385.1 uncultured Eubacteriales bacterium
CGTTCCCGAAGATGCGTCCTTCCGCGACGGCTTGCTTCTTTTGTACAATGCCGG
The DNA here is from genome assembly GCA_900546385.1 of uncultured Eubacteriales bacterium. Classification (GTDB taxonomy): domain Bacteria; phylum Bacillota; class Clostridia; order Oscillospirales; family CAG-382; genus UMGS882. The sequence goes on from URCT01000070.1 coordinate 55, forward strand.
TATCGTGATGGGCAGCGACGCGGTCGGCACCTTCAACCCGGATGCCGCTATTACGCGCGCCGAAGCGGCGGCCATCATCAACCGCGTGGCGCTTCCCGAAAAGCGGCTTCATAAGACGCTTGACAAGATCTCGTACTCCGACGCGTATTTGCTGGCACAGAACGATTCCATGGCGAGCGAAAAAGAAGGCATCGCTTCCGGCTGGCTGCTCGATAACCGCGGCGGCATTCAGCGCACATCGCTCACCGAGGGCTATGGCACGCTGTATGACCGCGACACGGAAGCCGGTGTGGCCTATATCCGTGAGTTCAACAAGTTTTCCACCGGAAAGGTTGTGCTGGATACGTCGCTCACCGCCAAAGGCGACGGCATTTATCTTGAATTCCGCAATGACAGCGGCGATGCGGTGTACCGTGCTGAAATAAAGGACGGCGCATGGCAGGTGCTTGGCTCTGACGGCAGCTATACAAAGTTATGCGACATCGAGGATGAGACGGAATTTTCGTTCTATGTCACGGTCGATTTAGACAATCTTCGCAGTACGACCTTCATCAACGCCAAAGACTGCGGTACGTATCCGCTTTCCGTTCCGAAAGACAAGGCGAATATCTTGAATTTCTGCTTTGCCACGACCGAAAAGGCAATGGGTATCCTAACGCCCGGCCGAACTGAAATGTTTGTCAACTATGCGGTCAACGACAACTTTTTGCAAGACGCGAAAGATGCGCTGCCGTTTGATTGGACGGGCGACGCTGTCACAAGCGATCATGCCCTGAAACTAAATAAAGGCGTGTCCGGCAAATACTTCGGCGCGGTCAGCGGAAACGTGGTTGCCGCGTTCGAAATGCTGCTCCCGAAGAATGAAAATGTTAGCTATACGCTCACGCACGACGGCGCGGCGGTCGCTGTTTTCGAAGCCAAGGACGGCGTTTTCTCGGTCAACGGCACGCAGGTCTACACCGACGCGGTCGCAAACCTTTGGTATCGCCTGCGTTTCGAGCTTGATACGGCAAGCAAGACGATTCTTGTCAAGGTCAACGGCCGAAAGACCGAAACCGTTCCGTTTGCTTCAGCTGCTTCGAGCGTCAGTGCCCTTTCGGTGGAAAACAAAGCCGACACGGCGGTCTATTTCGATAACTTCCGCGTGTACCGCACCTTCGAACACGACGATTACGTTCCGACGCCGGTCAAGCCGGCAGGCGAAGAGAACTATCTTGTCGGTATGAACGTCTGCCCGTTGTGGCAAAACGGCAAGCATTACGGTTGGTCGTGCATCACGCCGTATGACGATATTAAGCCGGTGCTTGGCTACTACGACGAATCAAGACCCGAAACAGCCGATTGGGAAATTAAGTATTTGGTCGAACATGGAATCGATTTCCAGACGTTCTGCGTGTTCTTCACCCAAAAGAACGGTTCGGTGTGCTTGAACAACGACGGCTATCCGCATTTATACGAAGGCTTCATGAACGCAAAATATGCGGATATGACCAAGTTCTGCGCCATTCTCGAAACGGCAAACGCGGCCTCCGCGTCAACTCTTGAAGAGTGGAAGAACGCGTATGTGCCGTATATCATCGAAAATCTCATCAAGGACGAACGGTATGTCGTCATCGACAACAAGCCGCTTATCATGGTGTTTGGTGCGGACGCTATCAAGAGACGCGCCGGCAGCACGGAAAATGCAAGAGCCATGTTCGATTATCTCGAAGAAGAACTCAAAAAGCTCGGCTATGACGGCGCGATTTATCTGGCCGCTGTCGTGCCCGGTTCGAATGTAAACGAATGCGAAGCCCTCGGCTATGACGGCACGTTCGCCTACAACTGGGGCACAAACGGCTATTCGCTCGGCGAAAACAAGAGCTGGAATTTAAGCTTCGGCAAACGCACCGATGTCTACCATGTCCCGACGGTTTCGGTCGGCTTCAACAATGTGGGGTGGGCAGGCACGCGCCGTCCGCTGATGAGTTTATCCGATTACAAATCGGCTCTTACCTGGGTGCGCGACGAATATCTGCCGGAACACGCCAAAGACACATGGCAGAAGAATTTCATGCTTCTTTCGACGTGGAACGAATACGGCGAAGGCACGTATATCATGCCGACAGCCGATGAAAAGGGCTTTGGCTATCTCGATGCCGTGCGTGAGGTCTATACCGATGAAAAGGCCGATGCTTCGGTCAATACCGTTCCGACCGAAACGCAGAAAGAGCGCATTAACCACCTGTATCCGCAGTACAGACGGCTCTTAAGAAGAGAGGGCTTCTACGGCTCGGCGGCAGAGTTAACCGACGAAACGCTGGAGACCGTTTATGCAATCGACCTTTCGAAGCTTAGCGCAGACGATTATGCTGTCGCGAACATAAACGATGTGTTCCAAGACGAAAACGGTCTTACCGGAACGGCCGAAAACGGCGACCCGAACATTTCGCTCAAGGCCTCCTACATCACGCCTTTAAATCTCGATTTGAGCGGGATCGACGCACTGCGCCTGACGGCCAAGATCCCGACCGGCACGGTGTTCCAGATCTTCTATAAAACAAGCGAAGAAGGCTCGCTCGACGAAAACAAGAGCGTCTATGTGCGCTCCGGCTCGGACGACTTTGAAACGGTCATCATCGATATGACAAACGCCAAAAAATGGAGCGGAACGCTCACCGGTATCCGCCTTGACCCGGGTTCGGTAAAGGATTCTGAGGTTTCCGTAAAATCGCTTGAATTCTTGGCAAAACCGCGTGCAAACGAAAGCAATATCGGTACGGACACCATTTATATCAACGGCTTTGACGTGAAAATGACGCTTCCGTCCGAAAAGGCCTCCGACGGCGATATCCTCGTTGCATTTGACCAAACCATCGGTCTTGATTTCCGCTTAAACGCGTTTGCCGAATGGTCAAAGGCGGACGGAACATTGAAACTGAGCTTCAAAAAGCATACTGTTGTCTTTACGGTCGGCGACGATACCTATACCGTGGACGGTGCCGCGAAGAAGCTTCCGTATAAAATCCACACCACCGACGGACTGCCCATGCTTCCCATGAAAGCCCTCTCCGACGCTGTCGGCTTTACCTATTCCGTAAGCGAAACCGGCGACGTGGTCATCGAAACACCGGAAAAGGCCTACTACGACGAGCTTGCCGCAACGCACAAGGACGGTGCATGGGAATTCAACACGCCGGGCGATACCGAAGGCTGGACCAGCTCGGAAATGAAACTTGCCGTGGATGAGGGCTATATGGCGTGCGAATCGCTCGACCAGAATAAAGACCCGAAGATCCGCTTCAAAAAGACGCTTTCGCTGGTTGCCAACAAATATGCTTCGATGGAGATCCGTGTGCGCTACAAGTACACCTCCAAAGGGCCGCATACCATGACCATGTACTTCTCGACCGATAAAGCACCCGGCATGAACAAAAACAAACCCATCTATCTGCCGTTAAAATCCAATGACAGCGGCGGCGAATGGGAGATCTATACGGTCGATCTGAAGGAGAACAAGAATTGGAGCGATACCATTACCGGACTTCGTTTCGACCCGTTCAACACCTATGGGCAAATCGATATCGACTATATCCGCTTTATCGAGGATCCGGACTTTGACGAAGAAGCCGAAGCAAGAAGAATTGCCGAGGAGGAGGCCGCCCGCCTTGCCGCCGAAGAAGCGGAACGCGCACGCGGCGCTTACATCACAAACGGCGACGCCGAGGGCGAAGAGGTCGGCTTTACCTCCGGCAACGGCGTTGTGTCGATCGTCGAAGACCCGACAAATTCCAAAAACCATTGCTATCTCTTCATGCCGAAGGATGACGGAAAAGTTTGGTTGTACTCCAACCATAAAGAGTATTGGACGCCGGGCAAGACCTATAAGGTGAGCCTTGACGCGATGATCGCTTCGCATGGCTTGAATACGGAATTGCCAACCAGTTTCAAGGCGGCGTTGATTCCGAACATCCGCTTTAAGGATCCGGAAAAGGGCGTTGACCACGGGCAGGGCGGCAGCGTTATTGCCGCGTATGCCGGAAAGTGGACACACGCCGAGTTTGAATTCACCGTTCCGGAACGCACCACCGACCGGTCGGGCGATGAGTTCTGCATTTATGCCGATCCGATACAGGATAAGGGAATCGGCTTCTATCTCGATAACATTACCTTAACGGCTGTCGAATAAAACAGCGAAAGCTGTTTCGTATAAGCGCGTGAGTGAAAACCAGCTCACCTCTCTCCTTTTTCGGAATGGCTCTTTGCGCGTTCAGAGAGCCGTTCCGCAAGAAATTTGCGCATTTCTTTTAACATATACCATTTAGAAAGGAAGCATTTTTATGAAAAAGCATTTGCTGCGTGCCGTTTTGATTGCGGCACTTGCCGTGACAGCGGCGTTCGGCACGGCCGCGTTTGACGCCGAACCGGTGGAAAGCGCGTCGGAGCGCGTCTCCACGGCAAACGAAATGGCCTTGTCCGAGGAATCCGCCTCCTTGGCGATGGACGCAAACGGCGAAATCAAGCTGACCTTTGGCCTTCAAGCCGTACCGCAGGTAAATGTCGGCACGACCGAAGCCTCTTATGAAATTTCCGATGACGGCGAATACGGCTATGTCACCGTCACCGGCAAGGGCTATGCCGGTATTGTGACGGTTACAGCCGGCGAGGAAACCAAAACCGTGCATTTGTACGGCGGTTCGAAATCCAAGCCGGGTCTTAACATCTACACCGGCACGGTCGATGCCTTGAAATTCGGTGCGGATACCACCTATAAAAACGATGGCAAAAACTTCACCGGCACGACGGCAAACGGCGTGAAATACACCGGTGCGGTCAACTACAGCAAAGCAAACGGCATTCGCATCCTTTATGATACCGATGCCGACACCGGCGACATTCGCTTTACCGGCGTTACAATCGGTCTTGACGGCGCGTACACCAAAAACGGCATCACCTATGCCAACCGCTATGCCGAACGCTTTACCGCCCGTCCGTATGTGAAAATCGGCGATGTGACCTATTACGGTGCCTGCTATACCACAAGCCTTGTCGAAAAGGCGCAAGCCCTTATTGACAGCGGCGATACAAACGAAGAATACCGCACGATTGTGGAGCAGGCCGGGAAAGAGGCATAACACATGAAAAAGACTTATCATGCACCGCGTGCCGCTTGGACGGAATTTCCGGCAGAGGACATTTTGGAGGGCAGTGCGGCATACGGGGATGCTGAAATCGATGTCGGCGCGTTGGACGACGAAGCGGAATGAGTGAAACGCGCGATAGGGGAGAACGAGACGTTTTCCTTCGAAGATAAGAAAATGCAAGAGCCGTCCCGGCCTCTGTCCGCGTCTCTTGAAAAAAGAAAAACGTAAAACATACAAAAATGCCACCCGACGGCTTGAAAACTTGGCCGATCGGGTGGCATTTATATGCAGGTGAAAAACACGTGTGGAAAGTTGGCCTCATACGGCAAGAAAATGGCCGGTTGTCACGGTGTCAATCCAAAACAATTGTGTTGAAGGAACGAGGCTTCAGCGTATAGCTTGTATTTTCAAGCGAAACCGTCTTTTCGAAACCAAAGGGGTTTACAATAACCGCTACACGGCTGCCGTCCGCATTTTCAAAAACCGTTGTGTTGCTGCTGAAATCGCCCGTTGTCGCTAACATAACTGCGCCGCGTTTGACGAATTTTGCAAAATGCTTGACCAAATAAAACTCCGGATTGTACCGGTATTCACCGTTTTTCACCGAAATCAGCGAATTCTGACGCCAGCCCCATGAAGATAATCCGTCGTTGTCCAAAGCCATATTCCAATAGACGTTCGCACGTGCGCCGTTCTTGAAATAATGATGATACATTTCATAGGTATACATTGCATAATCCCAGGTATTGTTTCCGTCGCCGCATTCGCCCTCACTGTGAATAAAAGCGACTTCCGGATAATCCTCGGCCGCCTGCGCTATCGCAAATTTTCCGGCCCATTGGAAGGCAATGCCCTTGATATGCTCTCTGCATTTCTTGTTTTGCATAACGCTGCCCACATACTGATAATACCGGGTATAGCTTGCTCTGGCATCCGTTTCCGGGCCATTATACGTTCCAAACCAGATTTCTGCCAAATCACCGATTTCATCGATCAAATAACCGTCTAAGAATTTCTCGATAAGCGCCGGCGACCACAGGCACGACGGAAATTTTTGATCCGAAATGAACTCGTTCTGGAAGCAGATCTGTTCGATTCGAATGCCGTTCTTGGCATATTCCTCCAAATAGCGTCGGAAATACCGCGCATACGCTTTCAGATTTTCATCGGTCTCGACTAACCGCCCGTAATTACACACCTTCGGGAACTTCATCCAGGTAGGCGGACTCCACGGAGAAGCGAAAAAATGTAATTCCGAAGAACGCTTTTGCGCTTCGCGGATAGCCGGGAGGATGTATTTGCGGTCGCGATCGATGGAAAAGTGTTCCATCGCATAGTCGCCTTCTGTTTCATCGTAGCTGTACCAGCTTTCTGCAAAGTCGTTTGCTCCGATCGACAGCCGGCAATAATCAAAGCCGCAGTGTTCCTTGCCGAATAATTCGTCAAATATTGCGTTTTGCTTGTCCTCTGCAAGCTCTAAAACCGCCTTGGCACAGATTTCGCTGATACAGCATCCCCAGCCGTACAGCGGCTTTCCGATCGGTTTTCCGATAAGGATTTTACTGTCTGTATCTGCCGCATCCTTCGAAAGGCGATTGTTAGTGCTCCAAAGCTCGTTTTCTGTACTGGATATCCAAACCATATCGTATCCTCCGATTTGTAAGAACATATTGCCGATGCAATACCGGCACATACAGTATAGCATAAGTTCCGAAAAAAGCTATGCGGAATGTTGCGAAACAAGAGACAAATATTGCTTTTTAGCGTTTTTGACACGCTGTTATTTCAAGAACAGCTCAATGACCGGCACGGTGACATCGGGTGCCGGCACCGGCAGCTCCAATACCAAAAGGTCGTCCGCTTCGGTGCGGCATTCGCTGAAATGCGTGCTGGATTTTTCGGTGAACTTGATCTCACTGCCGTCATGCAAAAACTGCGCATAGTCCACCTTTCCGGCAAAGCCGCGCATTTCGAGAAATGCATACGGATATTCCATCAGATGCACATATAACCGCTTGCCGTCGGCACTCTGCGTAAACCGGCAGCCGCGCGGCACGGGAAATTCCGGGTCAGCCATGGTGCAGCCGTAAATCGAGCGGCCGTTTACGTGCATCCATTCGCCGTAAACCGCCAAAGCCGCGTCAGCACGCTTGTCAAAATTGCCGCGCGAGGTCGGGCCGACATTCATAAGCAGGTTTCCGCCGATGCAGACGGTGTTGATGAGCATTTCAATGAGCATCCGCGGTGATTTCCAGCTCTTTTCGTCACGATGATAGCCCCACGAGCCGGAGAAGGTCTGGCAGGCCTCCCAGGTCACGCGCTCGCCGGTCTTCGGGTGCTTCGGCCAGTCAAGAACCTGGTATTGCTCGGGCGTCCAAAGGTCTTGCTCCAAATCGGCGCGGTTGTCGATGATGATGTTCGGCTGAAGCGAGCGCACAAGGGAAATCAGCTTTTCGGATTCCCATTCGTTCTTGCCCTTGCCGCCGCCATGCTGCATCCAGGGCTTGACCGATGCCGGATTCGGATGCGTGTAGGAGAAGTCGAGCCATAAAATATCGATTTTTCCGTAGTTTGTCAACAGCTCCGTGAGCTGATCGCGCATATAGGCGGCATATTTATGTACATCACGGCCTTTGTCAAGCTCTTCGGCGTTCGGGTCGTTGCGGCGCGGATGGAGCGAATCGATCGGGAACTCCGGATGATGCCAGTCGATGAGGGAATAGTAGAAGCCGACGTGCAAGCCTTCGGCGCGAAATGCATCGGCATATTCCTTGACAAGGTCGCGCCCGAACGGCGTGTTCGTGATTTTGTAATCGGTGTGTTTGCTGTCAAATAAGCAAAAGCCCTCGTGGTGCTTGGTGGTGAGCACGGCATATTTCATGCCGGCGGCCTTGGCTTTTTTTGCCCATTCGCGCGCGTCGAACAGGTCAGGGTCGAAGTGGTCGAAATACTTTTGATACTTTTCCTCGGAGATGAATTCATTGGTTTTTACCCATTCGTGACGCGCCGGAAGCGCATACAGACCGAAATGGATGAACATACCGAACCGGTCGTGAATAAACCAGCTTGTGTCGCCGGCGGTTTTGTGTTCGGGAAATAAGGGCATGAGAAGAACCTCCTTGCAAATGCAGTATTCTGAAGTTTATTACTTTTATTTTACCATATTTATCCGAATTTGCCATGTGTTATTTCATCAACAATATGTGTTTTTCGGTAAAATCAACAAAAAGACGCTCCGGAAATGATTCTTTCCGGAGCGTATGCGTTTTGACGGATATTAAAAGCAGGACGCTTTCGAAAGCGCCTAACCGCTTTGCTTGATTTACGCCAACTTCTTTTCGAGTCGTTCGCGGATTGCCGAAATGAATTCGGCGGTGGTTGCGGTTTTGACCGTAATGCCCTCAGCAAGACCGGCAAGATCCTTAGTCATAATGCCGTCGTTCAACGTGTCAATGCAGGCTTCCTCCAGCTTGTCGGCAAACGAAACGAGGTCGGGCAGCCCGTCAAGCTCGCCGCGCTTGCGAAGCGCACTGCTCCAGGCGTAAATGGTCGCCATGGGGTTGGTGGAGGTGGTTTCACCGGCAAGATACTTGTAGTAGTGGCGCGTGACCGTGCCGTGCGCGGCTTCGTATTCATAGTTGCCGTCCGGGCTGACAAGAACGCTGGTCATCATGGCAAGCGAACCGAACGCGGTGGAGACCATGTCGCTCATAACGTCGCCATCGTAGTTCTTGCACGCCCAAATGTAGCCGCCCTCGCTGCGGATAACGCGTGCGACAGCGTCGTCAATCAGGGTGTAGAAATATGTAATGCCGAGCTTTTCAAACGTTTCTTTGTAGTCGGCTTCATAAACTTCGGCGAAAATGTCCTTAAACGTGTGGTCATACTTTTTGCTGATGGTGTCCTTGGTGGAGAACCACAGGTCTTGCTTGGTATCGATGGCATATTTGAAGCAAGAATGCGCGAAGGAGCGAATGGACGTGTCCTTGTTGTACTGTCCCTGCAAAACGCCCGGGCATTCGAAATCGTAGACCGTCTGGCGCGTTTCCTTTCCGTTTTCATCGGTAAAGACAATCTCTGCCTTGCCCTTGCCGGGAATGCGCATTTCGGAAGCCTTGTACACGTCGCCGTAGGCATGACGGGCAATGGTGATCGGCTTTTTCCAGTTTTTCACGACCGGCTTGATGGAATCGATGAGAATCGGCGCACGGAAGACTGTGCCGTCCAAAATCGCACGGATGGTGCCGTTGGGGCTTTTCCACATCTCTTTTAAGTGGTATTCCTCGACGCGTTGGGCATTCGGCGTGATGGTGGCACATTTGACGGCAACGCCGTATTTTTTGGCGGCATAGCTGGCGTCAACCGTCACCTGGTCATCGGTGCGGTCGCGTTCGGGAAGACCGAGGTCGTAGTATTCGGTCTTTAATTCCACAAACGGTTCTAACAGCTCTTCCTTGATGATCTGCCAGATGATGCGGGTCATCTCGTCGCCGTCCATTTCGACAAGCGGCGTTTTCATTTGAATTTTCTGCATGGGAAATATCTCCTTTTTGCGGCCTATTTGGCAAGAGCCGCTTTTAATTCATCAAAAGTCATGTCACCGACTAAAGGCTGATAGTCGCCCTCAATCTGCATGGAGGCGTAGTCTTCTTTCGAAAGCTCGTTTTCACCGTAATAATAGTAGGTGGCGTTTGTGTCGATCGGTTCGTCGTCGTCCGGCATTTGGTTGTGGTTCTTGTCCTCGAACAGCGTGGTGAACAGGTCTTTTTCATAGAACGGCTTGAAGCGGAGCTTTTCATCGACGTGATAATAGTTCTCATAGCACACCGCGCCGGCATAATCGTTGTTGAAGCCGCGCAGGACGTTGCCGCCCGGAATGTAGTCATAGCCGCCGTTTCCGCCGACGCCGTAGCCGAAACCGTCTATGAGCGTATAAACGCGGCCGTTCGCATAGGTGTACATACTCACAAGACCCGGCATGAAAATGACAAGCTCTTTGCTGCCTTTTCCGTCAAAATCGATGAGATTATAGACAGTGTTTTCGGCATTTTTGTATTCGTCGTTAAAGGCGTTGACCGTTTCGAGATACGCTTCGGCGAAGCCGGCGGCTTCGGTCACGTCCGTCTTTTGTTCGGGATCGGTGCTGTCAGCGGCTTCGCCATTGCCTGCGGCTTCGCTGCTTTGTTCCGTGCCGCCTGCTTCGCCGCCCGTTACATCGTCGGTGTTCGGCGCGTCGGTATTCTCAGTGTTTTCGGGAAGATCGGGCGTTTCGGTATTTTTATTCTGACATCCGGCAAACAGCGCTGCGCTGACGATTGCCGCAAAAAGAAGTAAAGCGAGCTTTCGTTTCATGTTGAAATTTCCTTCCGCATTAAGATATGAATAGTATGGGAAAAACGCGCTTTTTTATGCGTTATGCCTTGTGCGACGCATAGTAGTTGATGAGGCAGCCGTCTAAGATGATTTCCTTTTCGTCCGCAGTCAGTCCCTTGACATATAACGCAATGTCGTGCAGCTTTCCGGCTTTGTCAAGCACCTTTGCGGCAAACGCTTCACAGCCTGCGGCAAGCTTTTCGCGGATATCCGGTACAAAAACGTAATCGCCGTTTTCATACGGGAAGCTCTCGGTTTTGTCGATGGTGAACGGCAGAATGCCCCAGTTGATGCAGTTGCTGCGGTAACGCTTGGTGGCGAATTCGTAGCAGATGTTGGCAAAGCCGCCGAGAACCTTTTGGCAGGACGCGGCCTGTTCACGTGCCGAGCCGTCGCCGGGCTTGTTGGCAAAAACGCAAGAGCCGAACTGCGTGTTTTTCATAAGCTCGTCCGCGTTTCCGAAAGCGGCAAGCGCGTGTGCAAGCTCTTCGGGCTTTTCACCGGCAATGCGCGCACGTTCGGTCGTATCGACCTCTTTGCTGCGCGAAACATACATCGGTTCGCGGCGCGACAGCGCGAATTCCGCCAGGCGAAGCGGATTGCTGCGGTAGGACGAGGTCTCGCCGGACGGAATCAGCTCGTCGGTGGTGGTGACATCGTCGCGGATGACGGCGGCAAGCTTGACAAGCAGATTGTCGGCAAGCGGATACATTTTCGGCCAATCCGTGATGTTCGGTCCCATGATGAGCTTTTCGTCCTTCATCGGCTTGCCGAAGCCGTAATACACACGATGCTCGTAAACGGTCTTGTCGAACGTATACGGCACGGGTTCGAAGTCGTAATCTATGTCGGTGGCTGCCGTGATCACGCCGCCGTTTGCCGCTGTTGCGGCAATGCTGCGCGAATCCATGAGGGCAACACCGGCAAGCTGTCCTTCGCCGGGCTTGGAGCCTTCGCGGTTGGGGAAGTTGCGCGTGGTGTGGCGCAGTGAAAGGCCGTTGTTGGCCGGGACGTCGCCTGCACCGAAGCACGGGCCGCAGAACGACGGTTTTATCACCGCACCGGCTTCAAGAAGCGTTTCGGTAAAGCCGCCGCGTGTAAGTGCAAGACTGACCGGGACGCTGGTCGGGTAGACCGAAAGATTGAAATAGCCGTTGCCGGTGCTCTTGTCCTTCAAAATAGCGGAGGCTTCGCAAATGTTGTCAAACAGACCGCCGCTGCACCCGGCGATAATGCCTTGATCGGCAAAAACCTTGCCGTCATGCGCTTTGGAAACGAGGTCGAGCTTGACCTTGCCGAACTTTTCGGCGGCTGTTTTTTCGACGTCCGCCAAAATGTCGGCGGCGTTTGCGGTGAATTCGTGAATGGTGTAGGCGTTGGACGGATGGAAGGGCAGGGCAATCATCGGCTCGATTTTGTCAAGCTCGATGGTGATCATGCTGTCATAATAGGCCACCTTTTCCGGCGCGAGCTTTTTGTAGTCGTCCGGACGGCCATGCACGGCATAATGCGTTTTGACCACATCGTCGGTCTCCCAAATGGAGGACAGACAGGTGGTTTCGGTGGTCATGACATCAATACCGTTGCGGAAATCAATCGGCAGTGACGCAACGCCAGGGCCGGTAAATTCGAGCACCTTGTTCTTGACAAAGCCGTTTGCGAACACCGCCTTTGTGAGCGCGATGGCCACGTCGTGCGGGCCGACACCGCGGCGCGGTTTGCCGGTGAGATAGACCAAAACGACGCCCGGATAGGCAACGTCATACGTGTTTTTGAGCAACTGCTTGACAAGCTCCGGGCCGCCTTCGCCGACGCCCATCGTGCCGAGCGCGCCGTAGCGCGTGTGGCTGTCCGAGCCTAAAATCATCTTGCCGCAGCCGGAAAGCTCTTCACGGGCAAACGAATGGATAACGCTTTGGTTGGCCGGCACATAAATGCCGCCGTATTTGCGTGCGGCCGAAAGACCGAAAACATGGTCGTCCTCGTTGATGGTGCCGCCGACGGCGCAAAGGCTGTTGTGGCAGTTGGTGAGGGCATAGGGAAGCGGAAATTCCGTAAGGCCGCTGGCACGTGCCGTCTGAATGATGCCGACATAGGTGATGTCGTGCGAAACGAGCGCGTCAAAGCGGATTTTTAACGCGGTGTCGTTGCCGGACGTGTTGTGTGCGGATAAGATTTTGTAGGCAATTGTGCCTTTTTTTGCTTCTTCGGGACGAACGGACGAGGTGTGCGTCGGTTTGCCGTCCACCAAATAAATGCCGCTATTTTCAAGAGTGATCATACGCTTTCAGCCTTTCAAAACGCGTCGCAAGGGACACGAAAAAATCGTTATTTCAACAACTATATTATATAAAAAACTTAAAAATCTGTCAAGTGGTAAGACTCATCAAAAAAACGCCGGAAAACCGACGTTTTTTGAACGATATGATGCGATTTTTCTATAACTCCCGGCCGTTTAAAGCTTTTAGCCCGTATTTGAGCGCTAAAATCGCGGTTTCGCGTTCTTCGGGATTTTCCGAAACGAGCGCCGGTTCTAACTTCCGGTAAAATGCGCCTAAGAGCGTGCCTTCTTTTTTTAGCACCTCCGCACCGTATAACGGCAGTGTGTTGTCTTTGACCTCCAGCGCATAAGGCGCAGGCAAAAGCGCACGGATAGCGGCGGCGTCCGGCACGAAATCCGGCGTTGTCACGCCCTCTAAAATCAGCCGCAGAGCCGTGTCGCTTCCGTATTCGGCGCAGGTTGCCGTTAATTTTTCTGCGACGTCCGCCATCGTTGCCGCACCCGTGATATCGGCGGATACGATTTCGTAGCGGCGTTTGCAAAACCGCACGGGACGCAATTCAAGCTTTTCTTCGGAGATCTCGCCGACGAGCGCACCCTTGTAGCCGGTTTCATCAAAGCCGCGGCCCTCCATGCAGCCGGAATAGGCATAGGCCGTTTTTTCGGCATATTTTAACTCGCTTGCCTTGTGGATATGCCCGAGAGCGGCATAAGCAAGCCCGCTTGAGGCAAGGTCGCTTACCGCAAGCGGCGCATACGGCGACAGCGGCGCGCCCAAATCGGCGTGCGCGGCAAGAAGATTGAGCTTGCCCTGCGCGTCCTCCGGCACATGGAACCCGGCAAGCGGCGGTGTCGAAAGCGTTTCGGCGGTGAAGGCGTAGCCCCAGACGCGCACATTGCTTTCGGGAATATCAAAATAGCTTATTTCGGGCGAGGTGAAAATGTGGACGTTTTCCGGCCATTCGGTGAGCTTGTACGGCGAACGCTCGGTATAGGGGTCGTGATTGCCCGGAGCAATGACAAAGTGGCAGGAGGGAAAAGCCGAAAATTCGTGCACCAGCATTTCCATGGTATCCTTGGTGACAAATTCATCGTCGAACAGATCTCCGGCAATGATAAACAGTTTACAGCCTTCGGTTTTGGCGTATAAGACCGCGCCCGAAAAATCACTGCGCAGCTCCGTGC